>JBCBDK010000013.1:0-17540 GCA_038529675.1 Actinomycetota bacterium | reverse complement strand
GTCGCAGGGCCACGGCGACGGGGGCGGGTCAGGCCTCGCTGAGTTCGGCGGCGTCGTCGGGTGTGATGACGTCGACGTCCTGGCCACCTGCCTCGACGTAGCCGTCCTCACGGGACTTGGCGAGTGCGATGGCGAGCACGAGCAGGCCGAAGAGCGGTTTCGCGAGTACGTCGGCGACCGAGTAACCGACCTGGCGGACGACTTCGGCGGTCGCCTCGTCGTCGATGACCGATGGTGCGATGTAGGCGAGCGGGTAGACGCCCCAGGTGGCGAGGATGATGTAGCGGAGACCGTCGACGAGCCTGGTCACCGCAGCTCCCTGACGGTCGAGTGACTTGCCGAGCTCCACGAACAGCACGTACAGGATGTAGAGGAACGGGATCGTGGACAGCACGCCCCACACGGTCCGTGCGGTGGCATCGGGGTCGGCGATCTCGCCGGGGTAGCCGAGGACGATCATGGCGACCGCGGCGGTGGAGAGGCGAATGAGCAGGCTGCGGGTCTTGCCCTTCGACAGCTTGAGGACCACGACCAGCTCGGCGAGGAGCAGCGGCACGGTGAGCAGCCAGTCGACGTAGCGGTAGCCCTCGTTGAACTGCTCGCCGTCTTGGACGTACTCGCCGTCGACGAAGCTGAAGGCGTCGCCCCACGATCCGAAGATCCGGATGTAGTGGTACAGCGCGATGCCGACGACGAGGGTGGACAGCGTGAGCGCCATCCGGTGACGTGGCGCCACACGGCTCCTGACGAGCAGGAAGAACACGAGCGCCGCGCCCATGCTGGCGATGACGAAGGAGAAGGAGTTGTAGACGAGGTTGTATTGGCCCTCGCTGAGTGTCAGGTCCATCTGAACTCGCTTTCGGGTGGGGAATGGAACGAACACCAGTTAACAACCTTTAACATGATTTAGCGTGATTTAGCGTTGAAAAAGTCGCCCTAGGATCATGCGGTGTGAATCACGAGACGGTCGACGGGCCCGCGGACACGACCGTGGACGACACGATCGACCTGCGGGAGGCCGCGGATCTCGCAGGCGTGCACTATCAGACGATCTACCGCTGGGTCCGGAGTGGGCGCCTTCCTGCCGTGCTCGTCGCGGGGAAGTATCGAGTCGAACGGTCTGCGCTGGACTCGGCGATGTCGGTGCGAGCTGCGCCAGCCGAGCCGATGCCACCGAGCGCCGACCGGGTCCGCCGGCAAGCCGAACCGATGCACGCTGCGCTGTCGGCTGGCGACGAGGGCGCCGCTCGCCGCCTCGCCCGTCAACTCGTCGCTGAGGGCACGTCGGTCGTCGACCTCGTCCAGGACGTCCTCGCGCCGCCGCTCCGTCGCATCGGACAGGACTGGCACGATGGCAAGCTGCCGATCTGGGTCGAGCATCGGGCCTCGGCGATGGTCGAGCGGATGCTCGCCGAACTCGTCGGGTCTCGTCGCGGTCGCCGGCGCGGCACCGCCTTGGTGGCGGCGGTGTCGGGCGACCGCCATTCGCTACCCACCTCGATGGCGGCCGCAGCCCTGCGTGACGCCAACTGGCGCGTCCATCACCTCGGTGCGGACATGCCTCCTGAAGAGCTGGTGCAGTTCTGCGCCGAGCATGTCATCGACGTCGCGGTGTTGTCGTCGACCAACCCCTCGGTCGCCGAGGTGGCAGCGGAGGCTGCAGCATCGCTGGAGGCATCCGGCACGCCCGTCGTGCTCGGACGTCCGGGTGCCACGCTCGACGAACTCCTCGAGCAGGTGGCGGCAAACGCGGCACGCTGAGCGAACCGCCGCGTACCGATCACCGGCGGGTGGCCCGCATGGGTCGCCGGGAGCAGCCGTTCGAGCGGCCGGATCGGGCGTGACACACTCGCGCGATGTGTTGTCCGCACGTCCCGGCCGCGAGCTTCGGATGATCCTGTCATGAAGCCGCCGCCGTTCACGTACCACCGCCCGAACCGTCTCGGCGAGGCGCTTGCGTTGTTGGCCGAGCATGGCGACGACGCCAAGGTCCTCGCCGGCGGGCAATCGCTGGTGCCCTTGATGGCGCTGCGGATGGGTCGGCCGGCGCACGTCGTCGACATCGGTGCGATCGACGGGCTCGACTCCATCGACGTCGCCACGTCGGGCGACGACGCGGGTGCGGTCACCATCGGCGCGATGGTGCGCCACGAGCAGGCGAAGCGGTCGCCGACCATCGCCGAGCACGCACCGTTGATCGCCGAGACGATGCCGTACGTCGCGCACCGGGCGATTCGCAGCCAGGGCACGGTGGTCGGCTCGATCGCACACGCCGATCCGGCTGCGGAGATGCCGGCGGTCGTCCTCGCGACCGGCGCCACGATGATCGCGACGTCGGCCGCCGACGGCGAGCGGGAGATCGCCGCGACCGACTTCTTCCAGGGCTACCTCGACACGGCGCTCCGTTCCGACGAGATCCTCACCGCGGTCCGGTTCCCGGCGTGGCCATCGAACGCTGCGGGCGTGACCGTCGAGGAGGCCCGGCGCCACGGCGACTACGCACTCGTCGGTCTCGTCGTCAAGATCGAGCTCGACGGTGACACGGTGACCGATGCCGCGTTGGCGTTCTTCGGGGCTGCTTCGACCGCGATCCGGGTCGGTGCCGCCGAGGCGGCGCTGGTCGGCTCGCACGCGACCGCCGATGCCGTCGATGTCACCGCGCGCATCGTCGCCGCCGAACTCGATCCACCTGCCGACATCCACGGCAGCACCGCCTACCGCAAGCACCTCGCCGGCGTCCTCACCCGGCGCGCCCTCACCAGAGCGCTCCGCGTCGACGACCAGGCCGACCACCCGATCGGAGCACCCGTATGACCGACATCGAGCAACCACATTCGCCGATGGCCACAACCGGATCGTCCGTCGCAGGCGGCACCACACCGGGCCCCACCGACGATGCTTCGCGACTCGCTGCGGAGCGAGCGGCCGGAGGGTCGATCATCGAGGTGTCGTTCAGCGTCAACGGCACGCATCACGCACACACGGTCGAGGCGCGTCGAACGCTGAGCGACGTCATCCGTCACGAGTGCGGGCTCACCGGCACGCACATCGGGTGCGAGCACGGGGTGTGCGGTGCGTGCACCGTGCTCGTCGACGGCGCACCATCGCGCTCGTGCCTGATGTTCGCCACCCAGGCGACGGGCGCCGAGATCACGACGAGCGAGGGTTTGTCCGGACCCGACGGCACGCCTCATCCGATCCAGCAGGCGATGATGGACGCGCACGGCTTCCAGTGCGCGTTCTGCGCACCCGGGTTCCTGATGTCGACCCTCGCGCTGCTCGAGGACGACCCCGATCCGTCCGAGGAAGCGATCCGTGAGGAGCTGTCCGGCAACATCTGCCGCTGCACCGGCTATCAGTCGATCGTCGAGGGTGTGCAACGAGCCGTCGACGTCCGGCGCACCCCGACCGGTGCATCGGGGAGTTCGGCATTGGGCACGTCGGCCCGCACGTCGGGGAGTGCGTCATGACGACGATCGAGACCAACCGTTCCGGCCTCGTCGGTCAGTCGGTCAAGCGGGTCGAGGACGTGCGGCTGCTGCAGGGTGCGGGCACCTACGTCGGCGATGTCGAGTCCGTCGGCACCGTGCACGCAGCGTTCGTGCGCAGCCCGCTCGCACACGCGACCATTCGCTCGATCGACGTCGATGCGGCACGCCGGGCGCCGGGCGTCGTTGCGGTGATCACCGGGGCCGAGATGGCGGAGCTCACGCTGCCGTTCGTGCCGCTCGTGACCATGCCGAAGCTGTACACACCGCTGTTCCACTGCCTCAGCGCGGACAAGGTTCGTCACGTCGGCGACCCGGTGGCGATCGTGATCGCCGAGTCGCGGCACCTCGCCGAGGACGCGATCGAGCTGGTCGAGGTCGACTACGACGAGCTCGACCCGATCGCCACGATGGGCGACGCGCTGCGATCCGAGACCGCACAGGTCTGGGACAAGGCCGATGGCAACGTGCTCTACGACCGTGACTGGACGTTCGGCGACGTCGACGCGGTGTTCGCCGACGCGGACCGCGTGATCACCGAACGGTTCGTGTCGCATCGCCAGACCAACCAGCCGATGGAGACGCGTGGCATCATCGCCGGCCCCGGCGACGACGGTCGGCTCGAGGTTCGCCTCGCCACCCAGTCGCCGCAGCTCGCCCGTTGGGCGATCGCCGCCCTCGCGAGCAAGCGGCAGGTCGGCGCGTCGGCCAAGGACTTCGTCACCAACAAGGAACGGCGCGCCAACTTCCTCGCCGCCGCGAAGCAGTTCCTCGCCGACTCGAAGGAGGCATTGCAGGCGCAGGACAGCGACGGCATGAAGTCCCAGGTCGCGAAGGACAAGGCGCACCTGAGGGTGATGGCGCAGGCGGGGCTCGGGTTGCTCGGTGCGGAGGACTTCCCCCACGTCATCGTGGACGACGTCGGCGGTGGCTTCGGAGCGAAGGGTGCGTTCGGACGCGAGGAACTCGCCGTCGCCGCGGCTTCGATCGAACTCGGCCGAACCGTCAAGTGGGTCGAGGATCGCGTCGAGGACCTGATGGACGGCGGTCAGGCGCGCGAGGAAACGCTGACGCTGTCGGTCGCCGTCGACCACGACGGCACGTTCCGCGGGTTGCGGTTCCATCTCGATCTGGACCAGGGCGCCTACCCCGGATTCCCGTTTGGTGGTGCGCTGACCGCCGGAATCATGAAGGTGATGGCGCCGGGTTCGTATCGCTGGGACGCATACGCCATGTCGGCGCGATGCATCGCGACGAACAAGGGAAAGGTCGTGCCATACCGCGGGCCGTGGGCGAACGAGACGTGGGCCCGCGAGCGGATCGTCGACATCGTCGCGCGTGAACTCGGCATGACCCCCGAGGCGGTGCGGCTGAAGAACATGATCGGCGACGATCTTCCCGCCGACGCAATGGTGTCGGGCCCGACCATCGACGAGACGATGTCGACGAAGGGCACGCTCCGTCGCGCGATCGAGCTGCTCGACCTTCCGACGTTCCGCGAGGAGCAGCAGCGAGCCCGTGCCGCGGGTCGCTACCTCGGGGTGGGCATCGCGTCGTATCACGAAGCGGCGCCCGGACCGCCCGGCTTCATCGACCACGTGGAACCCGGTACGTCGGCGCTCGCCGCCGAGTTGGGGTCCGCAGCGATCCTGCCCGACGGCAGCGTCGAGCTCTACACGTCGCAGATGCCGCATGGCCAGAGCCACGAGACGACCTACGGCCAGATCATCGCCGACGAGCTCGGTGTACCGATGTCGCAGGTGCGGGTGGTGTACGGCGACACCGACCGGTCACCGTTCAGTCTGGTCGGCACCGGTGGGAGTCGGGGTGGCCCGATCGGTGGTGGCGTTGCGAAGTACTCGAGCCGGCAGCTGCGTGAGCAGGTCGTGGAGCACGCGGCCAAGATGCTCGAAGCGGACACCGCCGACATCGAGATCATCGACGGCAACGTTCACGTGGCCGGTGTGCCGTCGCGTGGCATCACGTTCGCCGACGTCGCCGAGTCGGTGATCGCCGAGCGGGGCGCGGTCGAGGTGAAGGGCAACGACGCCGCCTTCGGCGCGGACCAGGCATACGCAGGGAAGGGCGACGGCGGCTGGTCGGTCGCGACGCACGCCTGCATCGTCGACGTCGACCTCGACACCGGCAAGGTCTCCTTCCCCCGCTACCTCGTGGTCGAGGACTGCGGGCCGATCATCAACCCGGCGATCGTCGACGGTCAGGTCCGTGGCGGCGTTGCGCAGGGCATCGGCGCGGTGCTGTACGAGAAGGTCGCCTACGACGAGGACGCGAACCTCAACTCGGCGACCTACATGGACTACCTGATTCCGACGTCGATGGAGATTCCACACATCGAGATCCATCATCTCGAGACGCACTCGCCCGGCGGCGAGAACGACTTCCGCGGCGTGGGCGAAGGCGGGATGATCGGCGCACCTGCAGCCGTGACCAACGCGATCGAGGACGCACTCGCGCCGTTCGGCGCTCGCATCACCGAGCAGCACCTGTCGCCGACCCGCATCCTCGAACTCGCCCGCATCATCTGACACGCGTGGCCTGGTCGGGAATGGTCGAGGTCCTTGTCCCTGGCCTTGGCATCGGCACTGGCCTTGGACCTGTCCCTGTCGTCGTCCTTGTCGTTGGCCCTGTTCCTGTCCCTGTCGTTGCCCTCGTCGCTGTCCCTGTCGTTGTCCTTGGCCCTGTCCCTGTCGTTGTCGCTGTCACTGTCGCTGGCCTTGTCCTAGGCCCTCGTCGCTGTCCTTGTCGTTGTCCTTGGCCCTGGCCAGTCCTTGGGCTCTCGTCTCGAGCGCAGTCGACGGCACCGTCCTCACCTCACGGCTCTGCTCGACGTCTCTGCCCCAGCCGCTCGCCCGCGTGGGCGAGGACGTCTGGCATCCGAATCGAGAACAGCGTCGAGCCTCCCCAGGACCATCAGGGGTCTGGTCTTGGTTCACTGTTGCGTTCGGGCACCGCGCTACGCGGCGCCACGTCTGGGCGGGCCGGTTCGGAGCACCTGGCCGTCGGGGAGCGTGATGGTGAGTTCGCGGTTCGCATCGAGCGACACCTCCCACCCGTCGTCGTGGAGCCGGGTGTGATGGTGCTGGCACACCGGCAACAGGTTGTCGAGGTCGGTGCGGCCGCCATGACGCCACCAGATGACATGGTGCAGCCGGCAACGGTCGTAGTGAACGGTGCAACCAGGCACGGCGCATGAGCTGTAGAGCCCGCGGAGCGCCTGGCGCTGCGCGCGGTTCGCCAGTCGTGTCGTTCGCCCGAGGTCGAGGCGGCCCGGTGCGTGGAGGACGAGGCCGTTCGCCACGACGACGACGTCGGGGTCGCTCGCGCCGAAGAGGTCGTGGAGCACCTGCGCCGGAAGCTCCACCGGAATCCCCCAGTCGACGGCCGGACCGCCGGCACCGTCGCCCTGGGACGCGTCGACCACGACGAGCGGGGGAGCGGCGCTCGATCGGCTCGCCCCGGCGGATCCCGAGCCCATCACCAGATCGGCGAGGGCCAACGCTTCGAGGTGTTGCGTCCGCTCGAGGGCATCGGACGGCGCACTGTCGGGCGTGGCGTCGACGAACAACCGACGGGTGGCGCCGGCCAACTCCCGGGCCAGCTTGGCGCCGAGTTCGGGGTCGAACTCGCCGCGGAGCTTCCACATCCCGTCGGCCTGGTCGACCCAGGTGCGCAACCGAGTGGCCCGCCGCTGTCGCTCGAGTCGATCCGTGCCGTCGTCCGCCGTCAGTCGTTTTGCAGCGCGCGCCACGTACTGACCGAACTCGGCGATCGACTGCCCTGACGCCGCGGTGGCCAACTCGTCGTCGAGGGCGAGCAGCGCAGCGCGCTCGGGCGGGTCGAGGCGGCGACTCGCGCGGGCCAACACGTCGACGTGGCCAGCGGTGACCTCACCGTCGGCCAGCGCATCTGCGAGCGCGACCGTCGCCCCGAGCGTGTCGGCCCGTTCACGCTCACGGCTCGCCTGACCGAGTGAGCAGCCTGACGTCTCTGCGATGGCGGCCTCTGCGAACGCCGCCGGATGATCGTTCAGCGAGCGGACGATCTCAGCACGCTTGGCCGAGATGAACGACTCGATCTCGGTCGACGCACGCAAGGCCGAACGCAGCTCGGACGGCCCGGCATCGGGCGAACCCGCTGCCTCCACCACTCGCTCCAACCGCTCGACGACGGCCGCCAACTCCATGGGACCATCTTGAACGAGGGGTGTCACAGTCGTTGGGTGATCACCGGTCCGGACGGGGAAACGAACCGATCCGTCCGCAGGACGGGGTTTCAATCCGTCGGGCCGAACGGCAGCAGATGATCCCGCCGCCAGCGCCCGTTGTCGCTCGTGAACACCGACAGTCCTGATGCGACACACCGAACCGGGAGTGAGCTCCCGATCGCCTCGGACAGCTCGTGGACGAACGCATCCTGCGCGCGTTCGCTCACTCTGGCGACGGTGAGGTGAGGCTGCGGGTCGGGGAACCGGCCGCCGTATGGCGGAAAGCCCGAAAAGCTCGACACCAGCGATCGGGTCAGCGATCGGAACGCGTCGTCGGGCGATGGGCGGAGCCACACCACCTCTGGGAATCGGTCGATCCCGACGAGCTCGTACTCGAACGGTCGGACGTCGGAACACAGCGCGCAGAGGCGGTCCAGGGTCGGTCCGACGAATTCGTTGGGCGGAACGAACGGGAACAGCGCCGTCGCGTGAGCGGGGACGCCAAGCACAGCGACGGGGTCGTGCCTCAGCCGCCAGCCGCCGACGAACGGCTCGGCCTCGGGCACCTCGACCAGGAGCGCCGTCTCTCGCACCGTCACAGTGTGACACTACGCCGGCAGGTGCGCTGTGGGATCCCGGCGTCAGGCGTTGTGGCTGAGCAGGGTTGCCGTCGAGACGCTCTGCCGTCATTGGTGGCCTTCGGCGTGTCAGACCCTCGGTGACGTGATCGGAAGGACGAGCGCATCTCCAGCAAGTGCATCTCGACGATGCTGGACGACCGAGTCGACGGTGCCGTCGCCCGAGACCACGTGACGCTCGAGCGATCCGAGGTCGCCGAACTGTTCCCACGTCACCGCTGCGCCGGAGGTGTCGCCGGTGTCGTCGCGTCGACGCACCCGTTCGAGGTCGACGGGTCGCGGACTCCAGATGGACGCCACGGTCGCAGCCCACCGCCAGGGCTGACCTCGGTCGGAACAGCTCCGAGATCTCAGGCCCAGAACGCGGCGACGACAGGGGCGTCGAAGTTGTGGAACCAGATCTCTTCGATCGTGCCGCCATTCAGGCGGGCGAGGTGCACCGTCAGATTGTCGAGGGGGTCGCGATCGGCGCGCATGGCAGTGATCCGGAAGTACAGCGCAGCGTGCGTGTCGCCCACCATCGAGTCGATCAGCTCGATGTGTTCGCCGTCGTCGGTCTTGCTCGCAATCTCGATCAGGAACGCTGCCAAGGCATCCCGGCCGGCGAGCACGCCGACCGCAGGAACGTGGAGCGCTGGTGGCGACCGAGGAACGGATGATGTCGAACCTGACCTCGAAGGAACGAGCCGACCCCGGGCGGCTTCTCGGGAAGCTCGCGACGGGAATCGACGACTCGACGTGACCGTTTCGAGGTCGACGCGAGCGCACAGCGAAGCTCGGTCGACCGGGTCACGCAGCACACGGTTGACCAGCGTCGCCCCAGCAGGTTGAGTCGACACGTGACCTCACCACCGAGCCGGCCGACCGTCGAGGTGTCCGACGTGATCCTCGACTCGATGGATCGGATGTTCGACCAGCTGATCGAACGCCTCGCCGGGCTCGGCGATGAGGAGTACCTGTGGGAACCGGTCGACGGCGCCTGGTCGGCACGCCGTCGCCCCGACGGCAGCGTCGTCGTCGACGGTGCGGGGGTCCGTGAGATCGACCCCGCCCCTTTCACGACGATCGCGTGGCGGCTGTGGCACCTCGCGATCGACTGCTTCGACGACTACACCCGCCGCTTCGGCGGTGACCCGAGCGAGGCGCCGTCGACGTGGACGCTCGACGCGTCGGAGGCGATCGAGGTCCTCCGGGAGCGGTGGGCCGGCTATCGGTCGGTGATCGCGGGGCGGAACTGGTGGGATCGGCTCGGACCGGACTGGGAGTTCTGGTCAGAGCACGCAGTGGCCGACATGGCGATGCACGCCAGCAACGAACTCGTGCACCACGCCGCCGAGATCGCACTTCTCCGCGACCTGTACCGCGCCTCGCCCGGCACTGCCCCGACCTCCTAGTCGGAGTCGGCCACTCGGTGGACGACGAAGAGTCCGCCGAGCCGGGGTTGGCCGGCGTCCCGACGTTCGTCGTCGTGCGACGTGTACTCGTCGAGGATCGCCTGGATCCGGTCCATCAACTCCGCTCGCCGATCGGTGTCGAGGTGAAACACGAACCGCGACGACGACTCGACCGACTCCGGGCCTGCTTCCGCGAGTTCGGCACGGAACGCGTCGAGCATTGCCAGTGAAGCATCCGCGTTGTCGGCGCCGATGTCGAGCGTCCACGACAGCCCGGTCGCCCGGTACGGCTTCTCGAGGGCGCCGGTCGCGCCATGACGTGGCTCGGCACGCTCGAGGAAGCCGGTGTCGAGGAGGATCCGCGCGTGATAGTGCAGCGTCGACGGATCGCAACTGAGACGCGTCGCGAGCTGCTGATTGGTCAGCTCGTCGTGCAGGCACAGCCGGAGGATGCGCAGCCGGATGGCGCTCCCGAGCGCCTTCGCCTGCGCGGCCGTGGCGGGTGTCCGATCGCGTGTCACCACCCGCACCGTAGCTCCCGGTACGACATTCATTGGACGAGTCTCCAATCGGTGGCTACGATCCGACTGTGCTTGGAGAATCGTCCAATGAATAGTCGGCCGCGGCAGGCCGACGGGCGAGGCGACCCGGGTCTCGGTCTCCGGTTCTGGCGGCTCGCGTTCTCGGCCGGAGCGTCGAACCTGGCCGACGGCGTCTTCAAGCTGGCGCTGCCACTCGCGGCGATCGCCTTCACCCGATCACCCACCCTGGTCGCCGGCCTCGAGCTCGTCCGAAGCCTCCCGTGGCTCCTGATCGCGCTCCCGGTCGGAGCGCTCGCCGACCGTCTCGACCGCCGTCGGACGATGATCGCCGCCAACCTCGCGAGGGCGTCGTTCGTCGTCGCGCTCGCCGCCGTGCTGGAGACGAAGAGCGGATCGATCGCGCTGCTTTACCTCGTGGCCCTCGGGACCGGTGTCGCCGAGGTCTTCTACGACACGTCGAGTCAGTCGATCCTTCCCAACCTCGTCGACCGGGGGCAGCTCGGGCGGGCCAACGGTCGGTTGGGCGCGATCGAACTCAGTACCCAGCAGTTCGTCGGCCCGCCGCTCGCTGGCCTGCTCGTCGGCCTCGCGCTGGCGGCCGCCTTCTGGACCACGACGGTGCTCTGGGTGATCGCGATCGGTGCGCTGTGGGCACTCCGGGGAGCGTTCCGCCCCGATCGCTCGGGCGAGCGATCCACCATCCGTGCCGACATCGGCGAAGGCATCAGATTCCTCGTGGCGCAGCCGACGCTCAGAACCATGGCCGTCATGGTCGGCATCGCCAACCTCGCGTCCTCGGCGACGGGCGCCATGCTCGTGCTCTACGCGGTCGGACCCGACTCGGTCCTCCGACTCGACGAGACACAGTTCGGATTGCTCATCATCTCCGCCGCGGGCGGCAGCATCGCGGTCACCTTCGTCAACGAGCGTGTGGAGGCGGCGCTCGGCCGGGCTCGCACGCTCACGATCACCGTTGCCGGCATGGTCGTCTTCACGGGCGCACCAGCGGTCACCAGCAGCGTCTGGGTCGTCGCGGCGGCGATGTTCGTCGGCGGGGCGCTGATCATGACCTGGAACATCATTACCGTGTCGCATCGCCAAGCGGTCACCCCCGACCATCTCCTCGGACGGCTGAACAGCGTCTACCGACTTCTGGCCTGGGGCACGATGCCGCTCGGCGCGGCTGCCGGGGGACTCATCGCCGAGGCGTTCGGCCTCCGTGCGGTCTTCGCCTCCATGGGGATCCTCGCCGCCACCCTCTTCATTCCCGCTCGGACAATCACCGACGTCGAGCTCGATGTGGCCGAGCACGCCGATGCCGCCTCGATCTCGACCTGATCGTGACCCTCGCCAGCCGTCGGTCGACCGACCCGGCGAGGAATCACGCGACGGATCAGGCGGTCAGTCGAACGTCGGCCCTGGACTGCTCGGTCGGCGTCGCGCCGGCAGCGGCCCACCGCCACGCGTACGTGATGCGACCCGGCTCGGGCACCTCGACCACGACCTCCATGGCGAACGGCCCGAACGGCTGGGGCTGCGCGAACCGCGACGAACCGGCCTCCACGGCGATCATCTCGGTCACGAACGGCGCCTCCGAGTGGGCGATGTAGAGGCGATCTCGACCGTCGGGCCCAGGTGCGAGCAACGAGCGCTCCCGATGCTGGACGCCCTGCTCCCTCGACGTCGCCTCGTAGTCGAGGCACACACCGCCGTTGGGGAGCGCGGTCACCTCGATGCGGGAGACGAAGGAGCCGCTCTCGGGACCGTCGCCGGTGCCGTGGTACACGCCGAGGGCCGAGGCGAGTGTGGTCGACAGCGACATGGGCCGAACCTACTCGCCTCGGCTCGCACGCCGTCCGGAGTCAGCCGACGTCGGCGGTGAGGCCGGCGGGCGAGTCCGGCACCACGACGTCATCCAGCTCGACGGCATCGGCGCTGCGCCGGCGAGCCATCACGACGCCGGCGATGGCGGCGGCGAAGGCGAGTGCAGTGGCGACCCACATCGTCGAGCCCCACCCGTCGAGGAATGCCGAGCGTGCGGCCTCGACGATCGGTGCGCCGTCGTCACCGAGCTGGCCGGCGACGGCGAGCGCGGGACCGATGCCCTCCTCGACCGGGTGGGCGACTTCGGCTGGCAGCTGCTCGGCGGTGGGTGCGATGCTCGAGCCGTAGCCGCTCGCGAGCAGCGAACCGATCAGTGCGATGCCGACCGACGAGCCGAGCTCGCGCACGGTGTCGTTCAGCGCGGACGCCACGCCCTGCTTCTCCGCGGGGAGCGACTCCGTGATCGCCGTCGTCGACGGCGACATCGCCAACCCGACGCCGAGCCCGACGAGGATCAGACCGGGCAGGATCGCCAGGTAGCTCGGGTCCGCGTCGGCCAGCGCCATGATGCCGAACCCGACGCCCATCAGCGACGAACCGACGCCGAGCACCGTGCCGAGCGAGAAGCGCTGTGCGATCTGCGGCGCGATCGGTGACAGCCCCATCATCGCCACCGCCATCGGCAGCAGACCCGATGCTGCCGTGAGTGCCGAGTAACCGAGCACCGCCTGCAGGTACTGCAGCACGACGAGGAACACGCCGAACATCAGGGCGAACACGATCGTCAGCGAGGTCGATGCGGCGGCGAGCTGGCGATTGGAGAAGATCCGCACGTCGAGCACCGGGGCGACGTCGCCACCGGCTTCGTGGGCGATGGCGGTTCGGCGCTCCCAGACGATGAAGCCAGCGACGGCCAAGCCACCGACGACGAGCCCGGCGAGCGTCACCGGTGCCGTCCAACCCAGCTCCGGACCCTCGTGGATCCCGAGGACCAGGCCGCCGACGGCGAGGACCGACAGGATCGTCCCGCCGAAGTCGTAGCCGTGGACCTCTTCGCTCCGGCTGTTCGGCACGACGATCGCCGTGGCGACGAGTGAGGCGAGTGCCATGCCGACCGGGAAGGCGAACAGCCACGGCCAGGTGGCGTTGTCGATGATCGCCGCCGAGACGAACAACCCGAGGATCCCGCCGGCACCGGCGAAGCCCGCCCACGTGCCGACCGCCCGGCCTCGTTCCTCCTCGGGGAAGACCGCGGTGATGATCGAGAGCGTGGCCGGCATGATCATCGCCGCGCCGAGCCCGGCGAACGCCCGCAGGGCGATCATCTGCTCAGAGGTCTCGACGAACGCCGCCGCACCGCTCGCCACGGCGAAGACGGTGAGGCCGATCGTCAGGATCCGGCGCCGCCCGAAACGGTCGCCGAGTTCGCCGATGCCGAGCAGCAGCGCGGCGAGGGTGAGCGTGTAGGCGTTGACGATCCAGAGCACCTGGGCGGTGCTCGCGCCGAGCTCGACCGAGAGCTCGGTGAGTGCGACGTTGAGGCCGGAGACGGAGGCGACGACGGCGATGAGTGCGAGACACATCGTGGCCAGCACGCCGTTGCGCTGTCGTGGGGAGAGGTCGGTGGGCACGTGAGATCCTTCGTTCGTTGGGCTGGACGGCGAGCTGTTGTCGAGCTCATCGGGGAACGTCCGCTACCGGAAACGAAGATTACCGGTAACGTTCGCTTCAGTATGAGAGACCGACTTCCGGAAGTCAACACTTCCGATATGATGTGACCCATGTCGCCGACCGAGATCGCCGCGGACCCAGCAGGGGAGACGACCCGCGGCCGTCCGCGCGACGCGGACCGGACCGCGGCGATCCTCGACGCCGCCGTCGACGTGATGCACGATGTCGGGTGGGACGGCTTCCGCGTGCAGGAGGTCGCCACCCGCGCCGGCGCCGGCCTGGCAACCATCTACCGTCGCTGGCCGACCAAGGAGGATCTCGTCGCCGCAGCGATGCGTCACGACATCGACGGCGCGCTGCTCGCCGGCATCGACGCGTCGGATGACCCTGCAGCGACCCTGGCCGAACTGCTCGCAGAACTCGGCGAGAAGATGTGCGGCAAGGGTGGCTCGGTCATCAGCGTGCTCGCCGCAGCGCGCGACCACGAGGTGATGCGCGAGGCGTTCCACGACGTCATCCACACCGCCGTCCGCGGCGGCGTGACCCACCTCGTCGGTGAGGTGCTCGGTGCCGAACACCCCCAGGTGCTGACGCTCACCGACTCGATCCTCGGCGCTCTGATCTTCCGCGCCGGGATGCTGGAGATCGAGACGCCGGGCAGCGAGTACGCCGCCGAGATGATGGCGCTGATCGCCGCGGTCGCCGCCGACTGACGCACATCGCGGCGCGACGATGAGGCGCCCGACATGAACGAAGCGCGACCCGGGTGCAGGGGCACCCGAGCCGCGCTTCGCGACGGGGCATCGGCGAGGCCGGGGGGAGCCTCACCGATGCGGTTGACCGGCCGTCAGTCGTCGGCGGGGGCCGAGGAGCTCGAACCCGCCGACTCGCTTGCCACCTGGTCGTAGACGGCGGGCCAGAACCGGTCACGGGCGGCCCAGATGCCGCCGACGCCGAACTTGATGACGATGATGAAGCCGAGGCTGTACACGATCGTCTGGAACAGGGTGTCGACGACGTCGGCGGCGACCTCCAGTTGGTCGAGGGCCGCAAACCCGCCGATCAACCAGATGGCCACGAACGCAGCCTTCTTCAGCAGCTCACCCGACCCGAGATGTGCGACCGCAGGAGCGATCAGCTCGCGCACCGCGTTCGCGATGACGCCGGTGATGATCACGATCACGATCGCGACGACGAGCTTCGGTAGGAAGGCCACCATGTCGTCGATCGCCTCGGAGATCGCGGTGTCGCCGAACACGCCGACGGTGAGTTGCAGGACGAGCAGCATCAGGCCGAAGTAGACGATCTTGCCGATCAGATCGACCGAGTTCGGGTAGCCCGCCCGCTCGATCGGGGCACCGATGCCTGCCTGGTCCACGTAGCGATCGAAGCCGACCTTGTTGAGCACTCGCACGACGATCTTGCGGATGATCCGGGCGACGAACCATCCGATCAGGAAGACGACGATTGCGCCTGCCAGTTTGGGAACGAACGTCGCAACGTCGCTCCAGGCGTCCTCGAGGCCCTGTGACCATTCGATTGCCAGCATGTGTTGTTCTCCTTTGGCGGGATGCGCACCCTGGGACGGGTCCGCCGGGAGAGACGCAGCGAGTGCGCGAGAAGTCGCGCGATTCTTTGCCAAGACTGCCGAGTCGACGAACCGCACCAGCGGTCGACCGTCGTTCAGCCGCGGGTCAGCAGCGCGAAGAGCCACCCTGCCGACGAGGACGGGAGCCACCAGCGGCCTGCGTGGTCCAGCGGCGTCGGTTCGCCGTCGGCCCACAGGCTGTGGTGCACCGTGTGGAAGCGCGGTCGGTACCACTCGGAGAACTCACCGTCCCACCGGTTGTTGCTGATCGCCAGCGTGTATCCCCGGTCGTCACTGGGGACGAAGGACACGAAGTAGGACGCGATCGACGCACCGTCCTCGATCGAACTGGTGGAGCCGTCACCGTCGGGAGCCACCGGCACCACGGCCGTGGTGGTCCACGGGCCCTGCGGCGCGGGCGCGACATCGAACACGACGCTCTCACCCCACCAGTCGTCCACCTTCGTCGCCGCGATCCACCGTTCGCCGTCCCGCTGGACCTGCATCGGGTTCGCGCCACGGTCCGATCCGTCCGGCATCGTCGTCGGGGCGATGTTCGCCGCTGCACCGCTGTCGGTCGTCCACTCGGCTCCGGTCCAGTACTCGAGTGGGACCGTCGGCCCGTCGAGCGGGGTCCGAGCCACGGTCACCTCCTCGACGCACCGATCGTGGCCGAGCCAGCCGAACCCGAACTGTCGGTGGCAGTGCGCGTAGAGGTAGCGGTACTCGTCGTCCTCGGTGATCTCGAAGCCGTGGAGCGCAGCGGACGGGTCGGGCGCCGCCGTCGGTCGACCGACCGCGCCGGTCGCGAGATCGATCTCGACCGTCGAGGTCGCCGTGGGCACCGCGTTCGTGAGGTAGGCGCCGCCCACCTCCCGCATCTCGGCGAGGAACAGGATGAAGGTGTCGCGGTCGGTCTGGAAGCCGTCGAGCGGCCAGAACCAGCGAACGAAGTCCGTCGTCGTTGCCGCACCGGCCATCGACGTCGGACGCTCGCCGTCGCCGGCGAGCACCTCGAAGCATGCGCCCCGCTGCACTGCTCCCACGTTGTGCACGAAGGTGGTCGCGCCGTCGCGTTCGACGAACGCGTCCTGGAAGACCCAGAGGATCCGACCGTCGTCCAGCTCGAAGGCCCGCTGGTAGTCCGCGCCCACGATCGTGCTGCCCTCGCCGATGCCGGCGTCGAATGCGGCATCGAGGAAGTCCGCGTCCACGCTCGACGCATCGCAGTCGCCGTCCGCCGCATTCGCCGCCGCCGGGGTGGCCGCGACGAGGGTCATCGCGAGCACGAGCGGAGCGAGCAGGAGCGAACCGAGCACGCCCCGACCGAGCAGGACCCGACCGAGGACGATCCGACCGAGGATGGGCGGACCGAGCGGAACGCTGCGGCGGCGCGCCGCCTGGTTCACGCCCGCAGGGCCTCGGTCGGTGCGAGCCGCGCTGCCCGCATCGCCGGGTACAGGCCTGCGACGGCACCGATCACGACGGCCGAGACGAGTCCGCCGACCGCGGCCCAGGTCGGGATGATCACCCGCCATCCCTGGGTCGCCGAGTAGACGTAGGTCGCCGCCACGCCGAGCCCCACACCGGTGACGCCGCCGAGCACGGACAAGATCACCGCCTCGGTCAGGAACTGCCGTCGGATGTGTGCCCTCGTCGCTCCGAGCGCCCGGCGCAGCCCGATCTCACCGCGTCGTTCGATGACCGCGATCACCATCACGTTGGCGATCCCGATTCCGCCGACGAGCAGTGCGACGGCGCCGAGCCCGAGGAACAGCGTCGTCAGTGCGTCGTCTGCGGCGGCTTGGGCCTCGAGGGCGTCGGACGGTCGGCTGACGGACACCTCCTCCGGACTCTCGGGGTCGGCGGTGGCGGGCACGAGGTCGCGCACGGCGTCGATCGAGCCGTCGTCGACCCGTGCGTAGATCGCCGATGCCGCTGCATCGGCGTCGTGGTAGTCGACGGCCGCCGGCAGACCCATCATCACCGAACGATCGAGGTCAGCCGACAGCGGGAATTCCTCGAGCACGCCGATCACCTCGACGTACTCGTCGCCGACGTACACGAAGGTCGGCTCGTCGAGTGAGGTGACGCCGAGCCGCTCGGCTGCGACCGACCCGAGCACCACGCTCGGGTACTCGAGCGTCGCCGGGGTGTGCCACGAGCCGGC
>JBCBDK010000012.1:0-17565 GCA_038529675.1 Actinomycetota bacterium | reverse complement strand
GTCGGAGGCGGGCTGGGGGACGTTCACCGTCGGACGACGGTGAAGCTCGGCGATCTCGGCGGACCGTCTGGCCCGCCGGTGCCGGTCAGTACCGGTAGTGCTCGGGCTTGTACGGGCCGCCCGGCGACATGTCGAGGTACTCGGCCTGGTCGTCGGTGAGCTGCGTCAGCTTGACGCCCAGTGCGTCGAGGTGGAGGCGGGCGACCTTCTCGTCGAGGCGCTTGGGCAGCACGTACACACCGAGCGGGTAATCGGCGGTGTTCTGGAACAGCTCGATCTGGGCCAGCACCTGGTTCGTGAACGAGCACGACATCACGAAGCTCGGGTGGCCGGTGGCGCACCCGAGGTTCACGAGGCGGCCCTCGGCGAGCACGATGATCTGACGACCACCCTCGAAGCGCCACACGTCGGTGCCGGGCTTCAACTCGTCCTTGGTCGCGCCCGAGCGCATGAGGCCGGCGATGTCGATCTCGTTGTCGAAGTGACCGATGTTGCAGACGATCGCGTTGTGCTTCATCTGCTGCATGTGCTCGACGGTGATGATGTCCTTGTTGCCGGTGGCCGAGACGAAGATGTCGGCGGTGTCCAGCACGTCCTCCAGCGGCACGACCTCGAGGCCCTCCATCGCCGCCTGCAGCGCATTGATCGGGTCGATCTCGGTGACGATCACTCGGGCGCCCTGGCCCTGGAGCGACTGGACGCAGCCCTTGCCGACGTCGCCATAGCCGCAGACCACCGCGATCTTCCCGCCGATCATCACGTCGGTCGCGCGGCTGATCGAGTCGACCAGCGAGTGGCGACAGCCGTACAGGTTGTCGAACTTCGACTTCGTGACCGAGTCGTTGACGTTGATGGCCGGGAAGAGCAGTTCGCCCTCCTCGAGCATCTTGTAGAGGCGGTGGACGCCGGTGGTGGTCTCCTCGGTGACGCCCTTGATGTGGGCGGCCATGCGGGTCCACTTGCCCGGGTCGCTCTTCAGCGTGCGCTGCAGCAGGCCGAGCACGATCGCCAGCTCGGCGTTGTCGGCCGAGGTGGGGTCGGGGACCTCACCGGTCTTTTCGTACTCGACGCCCTTGTGCAGGAGCAGCGTCGCGTCGCCACCGTCGTCGAGGATCATGTTGGGGCCGTCGTACGACGTGCCGTCGGCAGCGTCGGGCCACGTCATCATCTGCTCGGTGCACCACCAGTACTCCTCGAGCGTCTCGCCCTTCCAGGCGAACACCGGGACGCCCTGCGGGTCCTCGGGGGTGCCGTTCGGGCCGACGACGACCGCAGCAGCCGCCTGATCCTGGGTGGAGAAGATGTTGCAGCTCGCCCAGCGCACCTCGGCGCCGAGGGTGGTGAGCGTCTCGATCAGCACCGCCGTCTGGATCGTCATGTGGAGCGAGCCCGAGATGCGGGCGCCAGCGAGCGGCTTCGAGTCGCCGTACTCCTCGCGCAACGCCATCAGGCCGGGCATCTCGACCTCGGCGAGCAGCATCTCCTTGCGCCCGAACGGGGCGAGGTCGAGATCGGCGACGCGGTAGTCCCGTGTGGCGCTGAGCCGGGACGTGCTGGTGCTCGTGGTCGTGTCGGTCATGATGGCCTCCTGAGAGCCTGGTTCGTGTGGTTGTCGAACCGGGCAGGGGCCATCAGGCACCGAGTCGAAGCAGCCCAGCGAGGGCTCAGGCTATCGGTCAGTCGGCGAGGATGACGGCGTACACGTCGAGGTGGTAGTGGATCGAACCGGTGGCGTTGAAGGCCGACACGACGGCGTCGTCGCCATCACCGTTCGATCCGTACCGGATCAGCGACATGTTGTTCACGGCGAGCTGGCCGCCGAGCACATTGAGCGTGGAGTTGTCCGGTCCCTCGGTGAACGGCTGGGGCTCACGGGGGTTCATCGTGAGGAACGTGCCGTTCGTGTTCTGGAGATCGAAGCCGACCAGGTTGGCGAAGAAGCCCTCCTGCGCGATGTTCGTCACACCGTCGAGCTCGACCGACTCGGCGAACTTGGTGAAGCTCCAGTCTTCCCACTGACCACGGCCGAGGCGGACGCTGCCGAACTCGGGGAGACGGGTGTCGAAGGAGCGGAACGGTGCCTCGAGCGGCACGACACGGCCAGCCGAGAGATCCTCGGAGACGCCCTTCTCGACGTAGCCGACGACGTCGATCAAGGCGTCGATGTTGGCGGGGCCGTTGGTGATCGAGATCGAACCGTCGGCGCCCATCGGCACGATGGCCATGTTGGCGCGTACCTCGCCGGGCAGGTAGTTGCCGTTCGAGGTCGAGAAGCCCGGCTCGGGCGCCTCGGGCGTGAGCGCGAGGAACGTGCCGCCGCTCGGGAACACGCCGGTCAGGTTGACGACGACGCCGGTGATGTCGGGGTCGTTCGGGACCGAGCCCTGGCCGCGAATGGGGAGCTTGACGGTCTCGCCGGGGTTGAGCTGGCGAGGCGACGAGAGCGCCGGCGGAAGCTGGCCGGGCTCACGGGTGTCCATGAAACGCTCTGGGGTGATCGAGCGGATGCGGGCGCCGTCGTCGTCGGCATCGTCGAAGCCGCTCGTGGCGATCCAGCCGTAGACGTCGACGATGACGTGCATGTCACCGTTGTTCAGCGGCGTGAAGACCTCGAACTCGATCTCGCCGCCCTCGCCGACACCGACGATGCCGAGGTTCGGCACGAACTCACCGGCACGGGAGAAGTTGACGAGGCTGGTCGCATCGGAGCCGGCCGGCGGCACGAACCCTGCGGGACGCACCGACAGAAAGCCGGGGCCGTCGGGCTGGATCGCGACGACATTGATCGCCACGGCGAGCACGTCGTTCTCGGGAACGCCGGCGACGCCGGTGACCTTCAGTCGGAAGGTCTCACCGTTGGCATCGGTCGGCTTGGCGCCGAAGGGCGCCACATCCTTCGAGGGGTCACGGGTGTCGAGGATCCGCTCAGGCGTGAGTGGGAAGTACTCGCCACCGGCACCGATCGACGTGTCGGCCTGCGCCGACACCGAGGGTGCGGTGATGGTCGGAATCAAGGCAGCTGCCGCTGCGCCGACAGCGAGCAGGGCCGCTCGTCGCTTCCACCGGTTGGTCTGCATCATCTGAGATCGTAACCCATTCGTCATGTTTCGACAGTGCGCTCACAAGGTTTCGGCGCGAACGGAGTGGTACTTGAGCGGAAATTCTCGCGGATCTGCAGATTCCCGTCACGCTCCGCTGCCATGTCAGCGGGAGGCGTCAGCCGCTGGTGTCGACCGTGCGCGTCAACCATCGGCCTCGAAGGTCGGTGCGATGGCGTGCTCGCGCACGACCTCGTCGAGTCGGGTGGCCGCTGCATCGTCGAGGTCGGTCGCCTCGTCGATCAACATGATCGGGATCTCGTCACGCACTTCATAGACGCGACGCAGTCGAGGGTTGTACAGCACGGTGCCGGACGGCTCGCCCGGATTCAGGCCGGCGTCGACGAGGTGCAGCGGGCCCTTGTCCTCCGGGCACGCCAAGATCGCCAGCAACTGCGGGGAGAGCGCCATGGGCGACAAGCCTATTGGGCGACGACCCGACCGGACGACACCCGCCGGCGCCCTACGACCCCGGCCCGGACACTCGGTCAGGCGGTGATCAGCGCGAGCAGTTCGGCGACCCGGTCGTCGCAGGCGTCGCGGGTCGCGGCCTCGAGGTTGAGGCGCAGCAACGGTTCGGTGTTCGACGGCCGGAGGTTGAACCACCAGTCGCCGCAATCGACGGTGAGTCCGTCGAGCTCGTCCTGTGGCCGGTCGGCGAACTCCGCGCTGATCCGGGCGATGACTGCGGCCGCATCGTCGACCTGAGTGTTGATCTCGCCGCTGGAGGAGAACCGTTCGAACGGCTTGCGGACGATCGACAACGGCTGGCCAGCACGCCCGACCTCCGCCATCACCAGCAACGCCGCGATGAGGCCGCTGTCCGCATTGAAGTTCCGGGCGAAGTAGTAGTGCGCGCTGTGCTCGCCACCGAACACGGCACCGGTGTCGGCCATGACCTGCTTGATGTACGAGTGACCGACGCGTGTGCGCACCGGGGTGCCACCGTGCTCGGTCACCACGTCGGGCACCGCACGGGAGCAGATGAGGTTGTGCAGGATCGTCGCACCGGGGTGCTGGCGCAGCGTCGCCGCGGCGAGGATCGCGGTGGTGGTGGAGCCCGACAGCCCGCTGCCGGCTTCGTCGACGACGAAGACCCGGTCGGCGTCACCGTCGAACGCGAGCCCGAGGTCGAAGCCGCCTGCGGCGACCCGGGCGCGAAGGTCGCGCTGGTTCGCGGGTTGCAGCGGGTCGGCCGGATGATTCGGAAAGGTCCCGTCGAGCTCGGGGTACATGATCTCGTACTCGACGTTCGGGAGTCGATCGAGCACCGCGGGCACGACGAGCCCGCCCATGCCGTTCGCCGTGTCAGCCACAACCTTCATCGAACCGATCGCATCGACGTCGACGAAGGTGAGCACGTGGTCGACGAACCGATCGAGGTACGACTCCTCGGTGCGCGTGCCGGGCTCGGCGGCGAGATCGGGAACGTCGCCGTTCAGCGCCCCGGCGGCGACCGCCTTCACCAGATCGAGACCGGTGTCGGATCCGACCGGGCGGGCGCCGGCACGGCACAGCTTGATGCCGTTGTAGCCCGCCGGGTTGTGCGACGCGGTGAACATCGCGCCGGGCGCATCGAGCACGCCCGACACGAAGTACATCAGGTCGGTCGAGGCGAGTCCGACGTCGACCACGTCGATGCCGAGATCGAGCAAACCGCGCGAGAACGCCTCGACGAGGGCCGGGCCCGACGGGCGCATGTCGCGGGCGACGACCACGACGGGCGCGCCCTCGTGACCGGTGGTGGCGTGTTCGTCGACGACGAGTCGGCCGAAGCCGACGCCGAGGGCGTGCGCCACGTCGGCGTTGATCTGGTCGTGGACCGTGCCGCGGATGTCGTACGCCTTGACGATGTCGTCGAGGACGGAGGGTGCCGTGTCAGTCATAGAGCGGCGGGGAACGCTATCGGTGGTCGGTGACGGGTCCGTTGCGCTCCGTGGCGTTCTCCGTGACGACCGCGTGACTTTCGTCCGGTTCGTTGCCACCGACGGTCGGCAGCGAATCGTCCACGACGGCCGCCGGCCCGGCATCGTCCACGAACCCAGCATCGGCCGCGAACCCGACGCCGGTCGGATCGGCGAGGTGGCCGAAGCTCGGTTCGTCACCCACATGACGAACGTCGCCGCGGATCCGCCACAGCACGCACAGGCCGATCCCGATCGCAGTCAGCAGGTAGAAGAACCAGTCGAGTCCCGACCGCGAGTCGTACGACATCGTGACCGACTCGGCGGTCGGCACGACCACCATGTGGTTGGCGCCGGCGCGGAACGGTCCGTCGGCGCCCTCGACCCGCCAGTTCGGGAAGTACGAGACCTTGACGACGACCGGGACACCGATCTGGTCGACCCGGAACGACAACGATTGCTGCCCCATCTCGAGGTCCGACACCGCGACGGCGGGCAGTTCGCGCCGGACGATCGGTTCGGTCGGCGCCACGTAGTCGACGCGTCGCCGGTCGCTGTCGAACGGCTCGACCCGCTCGGTCTCGATGACCTGGGCCGTCACGCGCTGCCACTCGTCGGGCCCCTCGTCGACGGGAAGGGCCGGCCAGTCCTGCCGACGTTGGAACCACGACGTGCCGAGCTCCAGATTGCGTTCGCGGTCGTCGCTCGGGTTCCACCGGGCGAGCGTGCCCGCACCGTCCTCGTGGTCGACCACGACGGGCTGGACCTCGAGCGCCTCGACCACGCGGGATTCCGTGACCTCGTAGATGTCGAACGTTCCCGACGTGGTGATGAACTCGAGGCCGTCGGTCTGCGCCGCCTCGCCGCGGGCGCCGTCGGTGCGCACCATCAGGTACCGCACGCCGAGATCACGCAGATGGCGCACGCCGAGCTCGCCGTCGAGGTTCGTGTAGCGCAGTTGCCGAACCGGGTTGGACGAACTCTCCGAGATCGCCGCGGCCGCGATGAAGTGATAGTTGGTCGACGCGGTCGCCTCGAAGAACAGGCCCTCCATCGAGGCGATGCAGCCGTCGGTCCAGTGCGGCAGCAGCATCAGGGCCATCGTCGTCCCGAACTCACCGTTGTCGGCGTTGTTCTCCCACATCGCCCGACCGCAGCCGCGGTCGGCGCCGATGCCGTCCATCGTCGTGACGAGGTCGTGATACGCGACGTACGACCCGCCTCGCCCCTCGTAACCGTTCCAGTTGTAGCGGGTCCAGCCGTCGGCGACCGCTCTGCCTGCGGTCGGCGTCTTCTGGATCGGACCCCACGCGTACACCGAGGTCTCGCCCGACTGGACCCGACCGCCGAACGGCAGCGTCTCGTACATGAACCCGAACACGCCGAGCATCGCGATCGCGATCACGCCGAACGCGCCGGCACCCTCACGGGCCCCGAGTGAGCGGCTCGCGAGCCGGGCCTGGACGGCGTTCACGATCCACGTGATCAGCTCGAGCGCACCGACCACCATCAGCAGGTAGCGCGCGAGATAGAAGAACGGCAGGAGGCGCGGGTTCCACAGCAGGCCGATCACCGGGAGGCTGTCGCGGGTGTTCCACACGAGCACGGCGAACACCACCGCGATCAGGCCGAGCGCCGTGCCGGTGAGCTGACGGCGCATGATGAACGACGCGAACCCGATCACCGCCAGCGACGTGACGAGGATGTCGAGCGCCGGCGTGAGCGGGAAGTACATGTCCCAGAAGGAGTCACCGCCGCCGTTCGGGCGGAACCCGTACTTCATGTCGGTCATGAACTCGTGACCGAGCAGGAACGGCCCGACCCACCATGCGGACAGCAGCACGGTGGTGACGCCGGCGGTGAGGGCGTAGACGATGCGGGTCCGGTCGATCCAGATGAGGCAGATGATCGTGGCTGCGACCGCGACGAAGATCAGCACGATGCCGTGGGACACCGCTGCGAGCGAGAGGATCACTGCGGTCCACACCCGGTACTTGCCGGTTCGGAGACCGTTCGCGAGCAGGCCGAGCCCGAGCACGGCGAGCGTCAGCGCGATCGAGAACGAGTACTCCCCCGCCATCGTCGACTTCACGTTGCCGCCGTAGATCTCGAAGCTCTCGTCGAGTAGGAACGCGAGGCCACCGAACGCGAAGAGTTCGGGGATCGGGTGGCGGAACGCCGCGAGGCGGCCGAACGCCCAGCAGGCGAGCGGGAACGTCAGCAGGCCCGACATGGCGACCAGCTTGAAGGCGACCCCGTACGAGACGAACGGCACGGCATCGAGGGCGACGATCGCCAGCGCCGGCACGACCATGTAGAAGCGGTAGATCGGCAGCCCGCCGTACCAGTCCATCGACCAGCCGCTGATCTGCCCACTACCGAGGAGGTGGTCGCGGAGGAACGCGGGCGCCCACACGTGTGCCCCCATGTCGCCGCCGGTGGGCGTGGTCGCGTCGAAGATCAGGTCGCGGCTCGGCGACAGCGGGTTGAAGTGGACGACGTACATCATCACGACGGTCGTGATGGTGAGCGCCGACGACGTGACGATCGTCCGGATGATCCGGTCGTTGGTCCACGGACGGTTCCACCACGCGACCGGCCGCCGCAGGATTCGCGCGACGATGCGCTCTCCGAACGAGAGCGCTGGCACATCGACCAGCAGCTCATCGGACTGGCTCGCGCCCGCGACCTGAGCGCCGCCGTCCGGCGGGTGCGCATCGTCGGCCACGGGCTCGTGCAGCTCGTCGCCGGTCCGCTCGTCGACCCAGGTCATCTGGGCAAGTCTGCCAGCCGCGTGACAGAGCGCGCCGTCACGGGATCTCGTCAGAGCACGAGAGCGAGGCCAGTCGCGTTGAAGCCGACGTGCGCAGCGACCGCCATCCCGAGTCGGCCGGTCGCCGCAGCACAGACGCCGAAGACGAGACCGGCGACGAACAGCCCGGGATACTCGACCGGGCGGAAGTGGATGAGTGCGAACACCGCAGCGACGAGCACGATCACCGGCACCCGCGGAAACGCGGTCAGCGCCGGGCGCTGGAGCAGGCCGCGGTAGACGAGCTCCTCGACGAGCGGCGCACCGATCGCGACGAGCACGACGAGTAGGACGACGAGACCGCCTTCGGCGCGGTCGACGAGATCGCGGGCGGTCTCCTCGAGGCGTTCTCGGCTGAACGTGTCGGGCCAGATCGCACGCAGCGGTATGTACGTGACCGGCACGAGGGCCACCTGTGCGATCGCACCGATCAGGAATCCCGCGGCGTCGACCGGCCTCGCCGCCACCCCGAGGTCGACCCGGAGGCTCCCTGTGCCGTCGGTACGCGAGGCGAGCACGCAACCGGCGACGTTGATGGCCCACAGCGCCACGAGCGACACGGCCAAGGCCCCGATCGGCGCGTCGTCGTCGCCTGAGTGCATCGCAGCGAGGGCGATGCCGCCCCCGATCGAGCCGATGAGCCACGTTCCGATGAACCAGAGCGGCGCCCGCGACGGCTCGATGCCGGCCACGGCGCGGGGGCCGGTCGAGTCAGCGTCCACCGGGGCGACGCTAGCCATGGCGCAGCCGATCCAACCCGACCGGGAATCGACCGACGACAACGCCTGTGGCGAGCGGGTCGTGGACGGTTCAGACGGCGATGAGGCTCGTCGGGCGCCCGGCGCGCCGATGACGCCGGTCGTCGAGATGCCAGCCGTGCGGCACCGACATGCGATCGGCGTGACGCTCACAGAGGTCGTACACGTGCGGCTCGCGCTCGGGCAACAGTGCGTCGATCCACACCTGCTGGCGCGCATAGTTGTAGGTCAGGGTGACCGCGGCCGACTCCGCACACCCCGACCGGGTGCATTGACGCGAGACGAGCAGTGGTCGCTCCATCTGGGTGGACACGTCCGGCGCCGGCCACGCACCCGACGGATCGATCAGGATGCCCCCTGGTGCGGTGTCGTCGGTGGTGACGATCGCACCCTGGCGGGCACGCTCTCGGCGAACCCCCTCGCGCGGACGAGTGGCGCTGGTGTCCGGGCTCGACCCTGCTGCGTCGATGCGACGGATTTCACGGGTGATGTCGCCACCGGCGCTCTGGAACCGTGCCATCTGCGAAAACGTAAGCGAACATCCGCGCGAGGTGGTGGATGCGCAGGGTGGGTCTGGACGAGCCGTCGTATCATGGGGTCATGTCGAACCTGCCTCCCCCGCCTCCACCGCCGCCGCCCGGCCGCGGTCGAGGCCCACGACGCCCCGAGCGGCCGTCGTTCCGCAACGACGACGACCGCGGCGGCGAGACCGGCGAAAGCAACGACCAGCGCTCCTTCCCGCGATGGGGCTGGTGGGTCATCGCCCTCGTCGCCCTCGCCGCGCTCCTCGCGCCCAGTTTCTGGCCCAGCAACGACGGTGAGTCGCTCGAGTACACCGAGTGGATCGCCCAGGTCGCCGACGGCAACATCGAGACCGCCGAGATCAGCACCGGCTCGGGTCGGATCACCGGCGAGTTCACGAACGGCGACCGCTACAACACGAACGGCCGACTCGAAACCGGCGTGTCCGACGCCGACGAAGAACTCCTTCGCGAGACCGGTGTGCAGTACACCTTCAAGCCGCCGTCGAACAACACGCTGCTGAACCTGCTCGGGTTCATGTTGCCGGTCTTCTTGATCATCGGGTTCCTCATCTGGATGCAGCGTCGTGCTGCGGGCCAGATGGGCGGCGTCATGTCGATCGGGAAGTCGAAGGCCAAGGCGTACACGACCGACAAGCCGTCGACCACGTTCGGCGACATCGCCGGATACGAGGGCGTCAAGCAGGAGATCACCGAGGTGGTCGACTTCCTGCGCATGCCCGACCAGTTCAAGGAGATCGGTGCTCGCGTGCCGAAGGGCATCCTGCTCGTCGGCCCGCCCGGCACCGGCAAGACGCTGTTCGCCCGTGCGGTCGCCGGTGAGGCCGGCGTCGGCTTCCTGTCGGTCACCGGTTCGGATTTCATGGAGATGTTCGTCGGCGTCGGTGCGAGCCGCGTCCGCGACCTCTTCCAGCAGGCCCGTCGCATGGGTCGGGCGATCATCTTCATCGACGAGATCGACTCGATCGGCCGCAAGCGTGGCGCCGGCCTGGGTGGCGGTCACGACGAGCGTGAGCAGACGCTGAACCAGATGCTCGCCGAGATGGACGGCTTCGAGACCTCCGAGGGCATCGTGATCATGGCGGCCACGAACCGCCCCGACATCCTCGACCCGGCACTGCTCCGCCCGGGCCGCTTCGATCGCCAGATCGTGGTGCCGCTGCCCGAGTCCGAGGAGCGCAAGGCGATCCTCGAGGTCCACAGCCGCGACAAGCGACTCGCCGCCGACATCGACATGGAGACCATGGCCAAGGCCACGGTCGGCATGGCCGGCGCCGACCTCGCCAACCTGGTCAACGAGGCAGCATTGGTCGCGGTCCGACGCGGCTCGAAGGAGATCGCCAAGATCGACTTCGAGAACGCCCGCGATCGCGTGGTGCTGGGCGCACAGCGCGAATCGGTGATCATGACCGCCGAGGAGAAGCGAGCCACGGCCTTCCACGAGGGCGGCCACGCGCTGCTGTCGACGGTGCTCCCGCACGGCGACCCGCTGCACAAGGTGACGATCCTGCCCCGCGGCATGGCTCTCGGCGTGACGTGGTCGCTTCCCCAGGAGCGGCACACGTACTCGAAGGAGTACTTCGAGGACACGATCTGCAAGGCGATGGGCGGCCGAGCCGCCGAACTCGTCGTGTTCGGTCACCTCAACTCCGGTGCTGCCAACGACCTCGAACAGGCGACCAACATCGCCCGCCGCATGGTCAAGGAGTGGGGCATGTCCGACCGGGTCGGGCCGATGGCCTGGGCCGGCCAGCAGCAGGTGTTCCTCGGCGACGACCTCATGTCCTCGGGACGTGAGTTCTCCGACGAGACCGCACGGATGCTCGACGAGGAGATCGCGAGCATCCTCCACAGCCAGGAGCAGCGCGCGAAGGACGTCCTCACCCGCCACACGCGGGGACTGGAGCTGATCGCCGAGTCACTCCTCGAACACGAGACGATCGACGGCCCGACCGTCGCCCGCCTCATCCAGCAGGGAATGATCGAGTCGGGCGAAGAGGCCGCGACGCTCGACGACATCATCCTGAAGTCCTGACGCCCTGCAGCCGGCCGCCGGGAACCGGGGCGCCGCCTCGGGCGTCAGAACTCGATGCATCGACTCGCACGCCCGGCCTGGGGGATTGTGGCCGGCTGCGCGCTGGTCGTCGGCTGCGGTGCGCCGAACGTGGCGAGCGAGGACGACCCACGTCCCAACTCGACGGCGCTGCCTCGGTCGACGCCGACCACGACATCACATGCGGATTCGTCCGTCGACGCGCCGTCATCGACCGCAACGAACGGTGCGTTTGCGCCGGGGGCGTGCGAGGTGATGGATGGCGCGTCGCTCCTGCAGCAAGATCCGGTGCCGCTCGAGCAGCTGGCCGAACATCTGGATCTCATGACGGCGCTCCAACGCGACGACGTCGCGATCTGGAACGCGTTCGGGATCCAGCCCGATCACCTGATGGTCGACGGGCTACCGCACATCCTGATCTGGGTCGATGACGCCGACGGCCGCTGCCCCGAGATCCTCGAGGTGGTCGACCACCCCGAGCTGATCCGGCTCGTCGAGTGGGCCGAGGGAGACCACGCCCGGCTCGATCCGCGCATCAGCCCGCCGTGGCGCGAGCTGATCCGGGCGGACCTCGAGCGGTCAGCGAGCGAGCGGGGCCACGCACGTTCCGCAGCCACCGGGGGTGGGCTCAACGGGGTGGTCCACGTCTGGTTGGAACACGAGGGCGAGGCGTTCGCCGCCGAACTGGTCGACGCCTACGGACCACTGATCCGCGTCAGCATCGGCAACTTCGAGTACGACCCGGACCTCGACACCGTGGTCGGCGAGGCTCGGTGCACCACCTTGCCCGCCGAGACGGCGCGAAGCGGCCTGACCGTCACGGCCGTCCGGCTCGAAGGAACCTCCCGGCACCGCCGGATGATGTTCGAGGTGACGAACACGTCGGCGACGACGGTGCATCTCGTGCCCGATCGCATCGCAGAGCTCACGGTCGTCGGTGGCGAGCGAACCCTGACGGCGTTCGCAGGAATGATGACGGACGAGGCTCGCGAGAGCGTTGCGGTCGCATCGGGCGCCACGACCACGATCGAGACGCAGCTCTCCACCGACGTGTGCGATCCCACCGATGGTGCACAGCTCCCGCCCGGCAGCTACCAGGCGACCGTCGTGGTGCGGGTGTTCGACGTCGAGGCGTACGAGGGCGACCCCTCCGACGACGCTCTCGTCGTCCGCCTCGACATCGAACTCCCAGACGTGATCGGCGTGCTCGCCGAGTAGGGCTCGACCCATCGACGTCGTCGGCCGCCCGAGTGCTCGTGGTCGCGAGCCGTCCGCTCCCCCACACGGGCCGATGCATCGATCGCCGTGGGATTCGACCCAGATGACGGCCACGTCGGCGCCGACGACTGCGACGGCCGTCGAGGCGACGACGGCGATCAGCAGCCGGCGGGCAACCGGCGTCGATGCCCGCGATGCAAGGATCATCGCTGCGACGACGGCAACGATGAGCATGACGTTGGCGCCCGCGAGGCCGGCCAACAGCCATGCGAACTTCAAACCCTCGCCGGACGACTGCCGATACAGATGCGCCCCTCGGAGCCCGCCGAGGGCCACCCCCAACCACGACAGCCCTGCGACGAGCGCAACCGACATGACGACCGCGAGCATGCCGGTCGATCGCTTCGAGGGACGGAGTTCATCACCGCCGGGCGTCGGTTCGATCGAGCTCATGCGGCGCCTGCCCGCAGACCGTCCTGACGCCAGCCTCAGTTGCAGGGTCCACCGACGACGCTGAGCCCGCGGAGCACGTGGACCACGCCGAGCGCCACTGCACCGATCGACACCGCGAGGAGCAACGACCGATCGGGTTGGGTACGTCTCGCACAGAGCGCGACCCCGATCACACCGCACACGACCGCGGTGACGCCGGCGACGAGTGCCCCGACGTCGGTGTGGCTACAGGTCGAGCCCGCCGCCGTGTTCGTTCGCACCGTCGAGCTGCAGCTGACGAAGAAGCCGAGTACCGCAGCGATGCCGGCGGCCTTGATCGCCGACGGAGTCGCGGCCCACGAGAGTGTCGTCATCACCGAGACACTACGGCGGCGTCGTCGCCACCGCCGACCACCACGACCAGCCAACCGTCGCGAGTGTGTCGTCGCGATGAACGGCCGACGACGTCTCGGTCGACATGCCGGCGGTCGCCGGCGGCTGTGGCAGACTCCGCGTCCGGACACGGACGGGAGGGTGACCCATGAACAAGCTTCGAATTCGTCGCGCTGGTGTGCTGGCACTTGCCACGGCGTTCGTCGGCGCGTCGACCACCGTGCCGGTGGGTGTCGCGACGGCGATCAGCTCGGCTGAGCCCATCTTCACGCAGTACGTCGAGGGCAGCGGCAACAACAAGGCGATCGAGGTCGCCAACGTTTCCGGCGCCACGCTCGACCTGTCCGACTACACGATCGAGCGGTACACGAACGGCTCGCCGACCGCGTCGGCGACGATCGAACTGACCGGATCGCTGGCCGACGGCGACGTGTTCGTCGTGGCCAACCCGTCGGCCGTCCAGGCGGTGCTCGACGTGGCTGACGTGACGTCCGGGAATGCCAACTGGAACGGTGACGACGCGTTGGTGCTGCGCAAGGACTCCACCTCCGCAGCCGTCGACTCGATCGGCAGGGTCGGCGAAGACCCGGGCAGCGCATGGTCCGGGAACGGCGTCAGTACCCAGAACGACACCCTCTGTCGCCTGGACTCCGTGACCGGTGGTGACACCGACCCGTTCGGACTCTTCGACCCGTCGGCCGAGTGGGAGGCGAAGGGCCAGGACGTCTTCGACGGGCTCGGCGACATCGGCTGCTCGCCCGTCCAGGACGGCGACCTCCTGCTCACCCAATACGTCGAGGGCAGCGGCAACAACAAGGCGCTGGAGGTCGCGAACACGACCGGTGTCGAGATCGACCTCTCGAACTACTCGATCCTCGTGTCGTTCAACGGCGGGTCGTCGACGACCACGATCCCGCTCGTCGGCACGCTCGCCGACGGTGACGTGCACGTCGTCGCCTCGGCATCCGCGGACGCCGGGATCCTCGCAGTCACCGACCAAACGACGGGAGGCGGGCTCTGGAACGGCGACGACGCCATCGTCCTGCAGGACGCTTCGCTGAACCCGATCGATTCGATCGGACAGCTGGGCGTCGACCCTGGATCCGCGTGGTCGACCAACGGCATCAGCACCCAGAACGACACGCTGTGCCGCCTCGACTCGGTCGCCGGCGGTGACACCGACCCAACCGATGCGTTCGACCCGTCGATCGAATGGGAGTCGAAGGGTCAGGACAACATCGACGGGCTCGGCGAGCTCGGATGTGACGCACCACCGGACCCGTCCGCACTCGTGCTCACCCAGTACCTCGAGGGCACGAGCAACAACAAGGCGATCGAGATCACCAACTTCGGATCCGATCCGGTCGACCTGTCGACCTTCGATGTCGAGCGGTACTCCAATGGCTCGACCTCGCCGTTCACGATCGATCTCGTCGGCTCGGTCGGCCCGGGCGAGTCGTTCGTGCTGGCCAACACGAGCGCCAACGCCGACATTCTCGCCGTCGCAGACCAGACGAGCGGCGGAGCGAACTGGAACGGCGACGACGGCATCGTGCTCCGAGACGGTGACGGCAACGTGGTCGATTCCATCGGTCAGCTCGGTGTCGATCCCGGTTCCCAGTGGGAGGCGAACGGCGTCGGCACCCAGAACGAGACTCTGTGCCGCAACCCAGGTGTCCTCACCGGCGACACCGACTTCACCGACGTCTTCGACCCGTCGGCGGAGTGGTTCGCGAAGGGCGTCGACAACACCGACGGCCTCGGTGACCCCGGTTGTGTCCCCCAGCCCGTCGGCGACCTGATCATCACCCAGTACGTCGAGGGCAGCAGCAACAACAAGGCGATCGAGATCGCCAACTTCACCGGCGCCGACCTCGACCTCAACGACTACGCGATCGAGGTCTACGCCAACGGCAGCGCCACACCGACCTCGACCGCCTCGGCGCTCGGCTTGGCCGCCGAGCCGATCTTCGACGGCACCGTCTACGTCGTCGCCAACCCGAACGCGAATGCTGCGATCCTCGCCGCCGCGAACGAGACGAGCGGATCGATCAACTGGAACGGCAACGACGCGATCGTGCTGCGGAACACCGCAACCGGTCTCGTCATCGATTCGATCGGGCAGGTCGGGGTCGACCCCGGGAGCGCATGGTCGGCCAACGGTGTCAGCACCCAGAACGACACCCTCTGCCGCAACGACGGCGTCGGCTCGAACGGTGGCGACACCGATCCAACCGATCCGTTCGACCCGTCCGCCGAGTACACCTCGCTCGGCCAGGACTCGATCATCGGACTCGGCGAGGTCGGCTGCGTCGACACGTCGGCCGGCGAATGCGGCACCGGAGGTGTCACGCTCATCAGCGTCATCCAGGGCAGCGGCGCAGCGTCACCGCTCGACGGTCAGTCGGTCGTGATCGAAGGCGTCGTCGTCGCCGACTTCCAGGGTGCGGGCCAGATCGGCGGCTTCCATGTCCAAGAAGAGGACGCCGACGCCGACGCCGACCCGGCCACGTCCGAGGGCATCTACGTGTTCGACGGCTCACTCGGCGTCGACGTCGCGGTCGGCGACGTCGTGCGGGTCCGCGGCGAGGTCGAGGAGTTCTTCGAGCTGACCGAGCTGACGAACGTCAGCGACGTCGTGGCCTGCACCGACGCCTCCGGCACGGCCACGCCCGTCACGCTCACGTTGCCGTACCCGGCGGGCTTCGACCTCGAGACGATCGAGGGCATGGCGGTCGACGTTCCCGGCCCGCTCGCCGTCACCGACACGTTCAACGCCGCTCGCTTCGGTGAGGTGCGTGTGTCGATCAACGAGCCGCTGGTCAACCCGACGCAGGCAGCAGCTCCCGGCCCGGCGGCCAACGCCGTCGCCGAGCTGAACGACCGCAGCCAGATCCTGCTCGACGACGCCCGCGCCGGCTCCGAGCTCTACCCGGTGTCGTACTTCGGATCGGACGACACGCTGCGTCGCGGCGACACGTTCGACGGCACGATGTCGACGGTGCTGCAGTACGCGTTCAACGCGTACCGGTTCCTCCCGACGTTCGACGCCTCGGTTCCCGACCTGTTCACCCGCGTGGACGAGCGCCCGGCCGGGCCGCCCGACGTCGGAGGCGACCTGAAGGTCGCCAGCTTCAACGTCCTCAACTACTTCCTGACCCTCGACCAGCGCGGTGCCGATACCGAGGTCGAGCGCATCCGCCAGCGCGACAAGATCGTCTCCGCCGTGACGCGGATGGACGCGGCCGTCGTCGGTCTCATCGAACTGGAGAACGGCGGCGCTGCGCTGACCGATCTCGTGGCCGGGTTCAACGATGCGACGGCGCCGGGCACCTACGCCGAGATCACGACGGGACCGATCGGCACCGATCAGATCGCGGTCGGGTTCGTGTACCAGCCCGCCCTCGTCACCCCGGTCGGGCCGTTCTCCATTCTCGACAGCTCGGTCGACCCGACGTTCATCGACACCAAGAACCGACCGGTGCTGATCCAGACCTTCGAGACGAACGACGGCGACCGCGTCACGCTCGCGATCAGCCACTTCAAGTCGAAGGGCTCGCCGTGCGACGACGTCGGCGACCCGAACGCCGGTGACGAGCAGGGCAACTGCAACGGCACGCGGACGGCGGCCGCCGCGGCTCTCGCCAACTACCTCGCGACCGATCCGACCGGAAGCGGGAGCTCCGACTTCCTCATCATGGGCGACATCAACGCCTACCCGAACGAGGATCCCATCACCGCGTTCACCGATGCCGGCTATGTCGACCTCATCACGCAGTTCCACCCCGACGCACAGAGCTTCGTGTTCTTCGGCGAGGGCGGCCGCCTCGACCACGCGCTGGCAAGCCCGTCGCTCGCACCGAAGGTCACCGACGCGAACGAGTGGTCGATCAACGCCGCCGAGCCCCGCGGGCTCGACTACAACACCTCCGTCGACGGCGACAACCCGCCGCAGCTCTATGCACCCGACGAGTTCCGTTCGTCCGACCACGACCCGGTGATCGTCGGCCTCGAGTTCGGGCCGAAGCAGGCGATCATGATCGTCGGCCGTGTCAACGGTGCCGGCCAGCCTCCGTTCCGGGACCGACCGATGCTCGCCATCGTCGAGGACCTCGGGATCGAAGTCGAGTTGGTGGACGACGACGATGCCACCGCGGCCGACGCAGCGGACAAGGACCTGATCCTGATCGCCTCGTCGGTGTCACCGTCGAAGGTCGGCGACGAGTTCACCGACGTCACACAGCCGTTGATCTCGTGGGAGGGATTCCTGTTCGACGACCTCGGCTTCAACGAACGGGGCGGCGGGCGCAACGGCGAGACGTCGACGACGCAGACCGTGCTCGAGATCGTGGACA
>JBCBDK010000011.1:0-17791 GCA_038529675.1 Actinomycetota bacterium | reverse complement strand
GGTCGTCGGTCGAGATCCGCGAGGCGGAGTGACGCCAGTTCCGCAACCGCGCGACGGGGATGGCGTGATGGACCTCAGCTCCACAGCGGTACGACGGCTCCACGTGCTCATCGCCGGCGGCGACGCTGACCTCCATGCAACAGGACCACGTCTCGCCGGCGCCGAGATCGACTCGCCACTCGAGCGAGCCGGCGCTGCCGTTCGCACCGGTCACGTCGGGCGCCGGGAACGTTGCGACCTCGCACCGGTCGACGGGGGACCGGGTGGTGTCACCCGGCTCGATCGCGATCCCGTTGGGTGTCGCCCGGGTGATGCTCGGCTCGATCTCGACGAAGTGGCCTGCCTTTACGTCGAACACGTGCCGGAAGTCGGCCTCCGCCGTCAGGACCACTGGCACCTCGGTCCGAGCGGAGCCGTGGTTGCGGATCTCGAGATCCTCCCGCAGACCGCGGCCGACGTAGCGCCGCTGCATGACGACGATCGATGCGTCCGCCCCGCCGTCGAGGTTGACCCGTCCGACGAACGTCGCCCCGAACGGCCCGTCGTGGGTGACGGAGAGCGCGTCGACGGGGTGACCGTCGACCGTCAGGGTCCACCGGCTCAGGACGCGTGTGTCGAGGAGGTACAGCCCGGCGGCGCCGCCGGTGTGGATGTCGCCGCTGCGCCCGCTCAGCGCGAACGTCGGCCCCTCGATCAGGGTCACCGCGTCGGAGCCTCCGGTCCGCGCGCTCTCGGTCCCGAACGTCCACGGTGACTCGCTCATCCCGCTCCTCTCGCTGCTCGTTCGCGGTGCCGGATCACCCCGGAACCGCCGGTGCCGCGGGTTCGTCGCCCGCCTTCGGGAATGCGATCTGCCGGGAGAAGACGCCGGCGAGGTCGTTTAAGGCCGCCGCGGTCGAAACGATCGCGTCGTCGAGGGTCACCATGCCGACGACTCGGTCGTCCTCGACGAGCGGCACGCGCCGGATGGCGTGACTGGCGAAGACGGCGTAGAGCTCTTCGACGTCCGCGTCGGCGTCCAGTGCGACCACGCCCATCGACATGATGGAGTCGATACGCGTGTCGGGCTCGACCCGTTCGGCCACACAGCGCGTCACGATGTCTCGGTCGGTCACGATGCCGACGGGTCGGCCGCCGTCGACGACCACGAGCGAGCCGACGCCGGCCTCGGACAGCGTCTGAGCGGCCTTGAGGATCGGGTCGGCGCAGTCGATCGTGACCGGTGCCCGCCAGGTGAGGTCGGCGACCCTCATGACGGCGCCCTGCTCTCGTTCGATGTCGCCTCCGACGGCGACTCGACACGGCAGTCGTAGCTGGGGAAGTACAGCGTCGTCCGGCCGTCCTCGTCCCACTCGACGCGGTACGGCGGCGCCCCGTCAACGCCGCGTACCTCGACGATCCGTCCCGTTCGTCGTCGTTCGCCGAGATGACGGCCGGCGACGATCACTCGGTCTCCCACCGACGCTTTCACGATCTCCTCCTTCTCGGTCCGTCCCGTGCTTCGATCGTCGGCCCGGGTGAGCCGGTCGGGCAGGGGCCAAGGTCCCCGATTGGGGGCGGTCGTGGGACGAATGGCTCTGGCCCTCGAGCGGCGCCCTTCGGGACGATCGAACTCTGGGACCTGTCATGGGAGGCGGGTCCTAAGGCATCGGAGGGGTGGCGATGAACACGATGGGACATGCAGTGCCCTGTTGGAACGACCTGTCGACGGCCGACGTGGCCGGCGCAGAGGCCTTCTACCGGGCGCTGCTCGGGTGGGACATCACGCGCAGCGAGACCCCGATGGGTGACTACCTCACCGCGACCGTCGACGCCCGTCGCGTCGCCGGGATGATGGCCAAGCCTCCGGAGGCGGCCGGGACGCCCTCGGAGTGGACCGTGTTCTTCCGCGTCGACGGTCTCGACGGCGTGGTCGGGCGTGTCGCGAGCGCCGGAGGGAGCGTTGTTCGCCCGCCGTTCGAGATCCCGGGTGGCGGGCGTGTCAGCGTGGTCGCGGACACGACCGGGGCGATGTTCGGACTCCTCTCCGACGCCCCGCAACCAGGCCCTCACTTCTCCACGGAGCCGGGAGCGGTCGGCTGGTTCGAACTGATGAGCCGTGACCCGGAAGCGGCGATTCGGTTCTACACCGACCTGCTCGGATGGGAGGCTGCGACGAGCGACGCCGAGGGCGTCGCCTACACGGTGTTCAGCGCCGGTGACGCGCAGATCGCGGGCATGATCGCCACCCCCGACGAGATGGCCGCCGACATTCCCGATTCGTGGTCGCTCTACTTCGCGGTGGCCGACTGCGAAGCGAGTGTGGCGGCGGTGGTCGAGCGCGGCGGGGCGGTGATCAAGCCGCCGGCACCGACGCCGATGGGGCCGTTCGCCGTGGTCGCCGACCCGCAAGGCGCGGTGTTCCAGATCATGCAGTTCGACATGCCACTGGCGTGACCCCGTTCGGACGTTCCCTCAGCGGGCTGGGTGTCCGGCCGGGATGAGATAGAGGACGTCCTCACCGGGCGGGAGCGCGAGCGAGCGAGCGGCAGCAGCCGGATCGAACCCGCCGACCGGGACTGCGGCGAGCCCGAGTGCCGTCGCCTGCAGCAGGACGTTCTGGGCGACGTGGCCGGCTTCGCGCTGCATCAGGTCGTCGGCGGCGGCGCCGTACTCCACTCGGGTCCGCGCCACGACTCCGGTGACCACCACGATGAGCGGAGCGGTCGACACGAAGTCCTGACCGAACGCAGAGTCGGCCAGCAGCGCGAACGCCGACGTGTCGGCACGCTGCTGGAGGGCGTGGTCGGCGGGGAGGTAGTGGCCGACCGAGTCCGGCGTGACGGCGTAGAGCTCGATCGGGTAGCGCGCCCCGGCCGACGGGGCGGTTCGATGCCCGTCGGCGTCGGTGATGCCCTGACCCGCCCACAGGAGTTGGCCGACGTGCTGGAGCGCGAGCGGGTCGCCGCGGAACGATCGGCCGGAGCGTCGTTGCTCGAGTACGGCCTCGAGTGGTGTCGCTCCGTCGTTGTCGGGCGTGGGCAGCGGCGCGACCTCGGTGAAGCGGGTGTTCTGATCGAGGATGCTGTCGGGGGCACGTTCGGTGCAGCCGAGGAGGAGTGCTGCACAGGCCACGACCGCGAAGCTCGACCGGGTCACCGTTCTGTTCCTGCTCCTGCTCCTGCTTCTGCTTCTGCTCCTGTGTCTGCCTCTGCCTCGGCTCCTGGGCCGACCTCGGGCTCGCCGTCGACTGGTTCCGAGGCGACCAGTGTCAGTGCATGCCCGATCGCGACGAGCGCGAGCGTGGGCACGATCACGATCAGCCCGACCACGAGCACGACGACCCGGTCGACGTACAGGAACAGCGTGGCCTCGGCGTCGGCGACCAACATCAGGGTCGCAGCGACACCGGCGAGGCCCAGGCCCACACCGGTCGCCCGAGTCGCGCGGCCCAGCCGGTCGAGGCGCTGTCGTCCGTGCACGGCATGCCGGGGGCGGTCGGCCTGCCGACGCACGCCACGCACGACGAGGAGCGAGCAGGCAGCGGCGAGCAGGAGACCGGACACGGCGAGTCGCCGGTCGACGGCGTCGGGGCATCGGGTGGTGCGGAGCAACTCGGCCCGCCGTGTGACGTCGGGCTCGTCGAGATCCCGTGCCCACCACACCTCCCAGCCCGACCGGTCGACGAGGCTGTCGACCGCCGACCCGCAACTCCGAGTGCCCACGGCGTCGTTCGAGACCTCGACGTTCGTCGTCAGTAGAACGCTCGCGCCGGCGAGCAGCGCGACGACGAGCACCGTGATCACGGCTCGACGACGGCCGAACGATGCCGCGCGCAGAGGGAGTGAGCTGGCGTCGACGGTCGCATCCGTCATGCCTCCACCGTCTCCGCACGGCGGTGCGGCGCACCAGGGGCCTTCGTCCGAAGCCCGGGGTCGGGTGCGTCGCCGCGGCTGACCTAGACCTCGCAGGCGAGGTCGGTCGCCGGCGCGCGATCGATCGCCGTCGCGGTCCAGTCGCCGTGCGGCCCGTCGTTGGCGAACACGTACGCATTCGTGCGGCTCGGGTCACCGGCGACGGCGATCAGGAACTTCGACGGGTCCGTCGCCACCGGAACCAACCGATCCGGGTCGGCGGACTCGGCGTACACCGGTGGTACGTGTCCGTCGCGTGCGAGTTCGATCAGGGTGCGGCGACCCGGGGTCAGGTTGCTCCACTCGCCGATCAGCTTCTCGAACCGTCGGGCGGGGATGCGAGCGTGCTCGAACAGGCCCCGTTGGACGTCGGCGAGCGACCAGCCGCCGTCCGCGAACGTGCGAGCGAGAATCGGTGACAGGACGAGGAGCGGTCGGAACTGTGCCTGCCCGAGACCGTGCACGTGCGTGAGGTCCCACCCGGCGATGCGGGCCACGCCGTCGGCCAGGTAGGGGAGGATCTGCTCGGGGGTCGATCCGAACACACTGCCGATGATGGCGCCGCTGTTCATGCGCGCGACCGAGACGACGTCGTCGTGGCGGCCGAACCCGAGTGCGGTGGCCAGCGGTGGCCAGCCGAGCGCGGTCAACGTGTCGTGGTCCTCGGCGAGCACGACTCGGAACGTGTTGCCGAAGGTCGCCTTGTCGTGCTCGTCGGGCGTGAAGCCGAAGACGTTCCGCAGGTAGAGGCGGAGCCACCGCCCGACGCTCGTGTTGGCGTGGACGCCGTCGCGCAGTGCTCCCTGACCGCTGTTGAAGCCGAGCTCGGCGATCGACGGCCCGGAGACGACGATCAGTGCGTCGGCACCCGTCGTGTTTCCGGAGTGTTCGGCGCCGTAGCGGCGATCGACCAGGATCCTGGCGATCGCGATCAGGACGGGGAGGTGGTCGGGCCGGCAACCCGCCATCACCGCGTTGACGGCGATCGACCAGATCGTGACGTCGCGTCCTGACGAGGACGCCACGCCGAGCCGCTTCCACGGGTCGTGGCCCGAGTCGCGGAGGAACGCCTCGACCCGATCGATGGTCGGCGGCATGACCGGCGAGCCGTCGGACCACCCGCGTTCGACGAATGCCCGCTGGATCTCGTCGATCGTGCCGGAGACCGCGACGTCGAGTGCGGCGGGCTCGGTGACCCCGGGTTGCTCGCGGGTCGCGTCAGGCGATTCGGTGAGCCCGCGGGCGACGGCGTCGACGGCGTGGTCGCGGACGTGTCGTTCCAGGGTTGCGCTCGACTGGGCGTCGACGTGGCCGGGCATGACAGCGAGCGCCAGCCCGTCGTACCCCATGCCCCGACCGGTGGCGAGCGCCTGTCCGACGAAGCCCTCGCACACGATCGACACCGAGGGGATGCCGGCCGACTCCGCTGCCATCGAAGCCCGCATCACGGCGGGCGTACAGCTCCCTCAACACCCCATCGCCGACACGACCGCGTCGACGTGCCGGCGGGCGAGTCCGTCGGGCAGCCCGGCGAGCATCTCGGCTTCGTCGCTGCCGTGGGTGTTGCCGAACTCGGTGTGATCGAGGATCTCGATGTCGGGGTAGCGCGCCCGGAGTTCTTCGGCGAGGACCGGAAACACCTCGTCGCCGCGAAAGACGTGGTCCCACAGGAACGCGATGCGTCGCCCGGCGAGGGTGTCGAGTCGATCGGCTCGTCGGGCCACGTTGATGCCGCGTGGCGACTTCGGCCAGACGACGTCGAACGATGGCTCCGATCGTGTCGATGACGCTGATCGGGCAGAAGGTGCGGCCACAGCGGCAGTCTTGCGGTTGGGCAGGGTCGGGCGCCAGTGTCGCCGGGCAGTTCGACGTCGGACGGTGCGTAGCATTCGCCCATGCGTCGTACCGTCGTCGTCACCGGGGCCTCAGGCTTCATCGGCAAGCACATCGTCAAGGAGCTGCTCGATCACGGCGACGCCGTGCGCGGCTCGGTGCGCTCCGACGCAAAGGCCGATGAGACGCGGGCAGCGGTCGGCCCTGACGGCCTCGACCGGTTGAGCTTCGTCCAGCTCGATCTGACCAGCGACGACGGTTGGGACGATGCGCTGGCGGGCGCCGATGCGCTGTTGCACACGGCTTCGCCCTTCCCCCTCGGCGAGCCCAACGATCCCGAGGAGATCATCCGCCCGGCGGTCGACGGCACGCTTCGTGCGATGCGTGCCGCACACGCCGCCGGCGTCGATCGCGTGGTGGTCACGTCGTCGTGCGTGGCGATCTACGGCGATCGGCTCCGCCCCGGCCAAACCGTGCTCGACGAGACGAACTGGTCGCCGACCGGCGGCCCCGAGACCGGGGCGTACGACGACTCCAAGACCCTCGCCGAGCGTGCCGCTTGGGACTTCGTCCGCGACGAGGCACCGGAGATCGTGCTGTCGACGGTGAACCCTGGCGTCGTCTTGGGTGTGCCGCTCGACGAGGCGTACGGCACGTCGTTGTCACTGGTCGAACGTGTCTATTCCGGCGCAGACCCGATGCTGCCCGACGTGTCGTTCCCGGTCGTTGACGTGGAGGACGTCGCTGCGATGCACCGCCGTGTGCTCGAGGTCGATGCCGCGGGTGGGCAGCGGTTCCCTGCTGCTGCCGGCGCGCTGACCATGATCGAGATGGCAGAGATCCTGAACGCCGAGGTGTCGGGGAGCGCGGCGAAGGCCCGGAAGGCACCGAGCTTCCTCGTCCGGCTGATGGCGAGGTTCAACGCCGACATGCGATCGATCGCACCTCGGCTTGGGCGTTCGGGTCTCGTGTCGGGTGCGAACGCGGCGCGGTTGCTCGGCACCGAGTTCGTACCGGCGCACGAGGCGTTGCTGAAGTCGGCACGGTTCATCGCCGCGCAGGGCTAGCGCGACGGCGTCCCCGGTGGCGCCATGCGCTCGGCCGGTCCGGCGGTGCGCTCAGTGAGGAAGCTCGCGGGGTTCCAGGCCGGCGACGACCTGGTCGTGATCGGGATGGTCGTTGGCCACGTGGTCGACCACCTCGATGTGGTACTCGAACCGCAGCTCGCAATACGGGCAGGTGTGTGGTTCGTGGTCGCTCATGACTTCATGACACCCCACCCGGGCCGAACGCGGTAGGTCCGGAAGTCCCCTCCCGACTCCCGGACCCACCAGATCGTGAACCGTCGACCTCAGGTCGGGTCGGGGTTCATCTCCCAATGCTCGGGTGCTCGCCACAGCGACGACGCGAGCAGGTCGCGCATCGCACCGAGTTCGGTCGGCAGCCGGTCGTGCAACCGCATGAACAGCTCCTCGTGTTCGAGCAGCTCGGCATCCCAGTCGGCACGGTCGATCGCCATGCATGCACGGAAGTCGGCGTCGTCGAAGTCGTCGAGGTCGGTCCAGTCGAGATCGGCGTGCGACGGCATCCAGCCGAGTGGGCTCTCCAACGCCGGTGCCGCCCCGTTGGCACGCTGAACGATCCACTGCAGCACCCGGACGTTCTCGCCGAACCCCGGCCACACGAACTTCCCGTCGTCGTCGCGCCGGAACCAGTTGACCGCGAAGATGCGCGGTGGCTTGGGCAGCACCCGGCCGAACGACAGCCAATGGTTGATGTAGTCACCCATGTGGTAGCCGGCGAAGGGCAGCATCGCATACGGGTCGCGGCGCACCACGCCCTGCTGACCGAACGCGGCGGCCGTCGTCTCCGAACCCATCGTCGCGGCGAGGTAGACGCCGAACGCCCAGTTGAACGACTGGACGACCAGCGGCATCGTGCCGGAGCGGCGGCCACCGAACACGAACGCTGAGATGGGGACGCCGGCGGGGTCCTCCCACGCCTCGTCGATCACCGGGTTCTGCGACGCGGCCACCGTGAAGCGAGCGTTGGGGTGTGCGGCGGGCCGATCGGAGACCGGTGTCCAGTCCTCCCCGTGCCAGTCGATCGCATGGGCCGGTGGTTCGCCGTCCATGCCCTCCCACCACACGTCGCCGTCGTCGGTGAGCGCGACGTTCGTGAAGATCGTGTTGTGGGTGATCGTGGCCATCGCCGACGGGTTCGTGTCGGACGAGGTGCCGGGTGCGACACCGAAGTAGCCGGCTTCGGGGTTGATCGCCCGAAGTTCGCCGTCGGGCCCGGGTTTGATCCAGGCGATGTCGTCGCCGACGGTCGTGATCTTCCAACCGGCCTCACGCATCGCGGTGGGCGGTTCGACCATCGCGAAGTTGGTCTTGCCGCACTGGCTCGGGAACGCTGCTGCGACGTAGGTCTTGGTGCCCTCGGGGTCGGTCACGCCCATGAGCAACATGTGCTCGGCAAGCCACCCCTCGTCCCGGCCCATGATCGAGGCGATGCGCAGGGCCAGGCACTTCTTGCCGAGCAGTGCGTTGCCGCCGTAGCCGCTGCCGTAGCTCCAGATCGAGCGATCCTCGGGAAAGTGCACGATGTACTTCGTCTCGGCGTCGCAGGGCCAGGGCACATCCGCCTGACCCGGCTCGAGCGGCGCACCGACCGAGTGCAGGCACGGCACGTAGCGGCCGCTCTCACCGAGCACGTCGAGCACGGCGGACCCCATCCGGGTCATGAGCTTCATGTTGACGACCACGTACGGCGAGTCGGTGATCTCCACGCCGATCTGAGCGATGTCGGAGCCGAGCGGGCCCATGCTGAACGGGATCACGTACATCGTGCGGCCGCGCATGCAGCCGGCGAACAAATCGCGGAGTGTCGAGCGCATCTCGCCGGGGTCGGCCCAGTTGTTGGTCGGGCCGGCGTCGATCGGGCTCCGACTGCAGATGAACGTCCGGTCCTCGACCCGAGCCACATCGCTGGGGTCGCTGCGGGCGAGGAAGCTGTTCGGCCGGAGTTCGGGATCGAGGCGGATGAACGTGCCCGACTCGACCATCTCGTCACAGAGGCGGTCGTACTCCTCATCGGAGCCGTCGCACCAGTGGACGGCGTCGGGGCCGCACAGCTCGGCCATTTCCTCCACCCAGCGTCGGAGTCCGTCGTGGCGGAGTTCAGTGGGCGCCTCCAGCGCCGCGGGAGCGTTCGTCATGGTCATGTGGTTGTCTCCTGGTTGGGGGAAGGCGCTCGTCGTGAGCGGGACGGGTGGCGGGCTCAGCCGCCGGTGTGAAGAACCTCGGGCGACTCGGTCTGGTCGTGTTCGTGCTCGACCACGAGGACGTCGGACGTCGAGTGGTGGGCGACCTTGGTGGACACCGAGCCGCGCAGGAATCGGCCGATGGCCGACAGACCGCGGGCGCCGACCACGATCAGGTCGGCGTCGAGTTCGGTGGCGACGGAGAGGATGCTGCCCGCCGGATCACCGATGGCGGGGTGACCGATCGCCTTGACCCCGGGGCCGAGCGCGAGGTCGGCATCGCGGATGTGATCGTTGGCGTGCAGCAGCGGGTCGACGAGGTCGTGGAACTCGTCCGGGATCTCGTTGCGGATCCGAGCGAGTTCGGACGCCGAGAGGGGGTGGCTCGCCGACACGACGTGGACCTCACCGACCCCACAGAGTCGCGCCATCTCGCCGGCGGCGCGAACGGCGTCGTTCGCCCGCTCGGACCCGTCGGTGCCGACCACGATGCGCTCATACATGGCTGCCCCCTTCGGATCGCCGCTGCGGATGTCCTCGATCGGATCCCACATGTCGATCGTCGGTCACGGCGGCGGTCTGGAACAGGGGCGAATGTCATAGCGCCCGCTTGCGCGTTTGCGCGGAGGTGGGTCGAACCGGACGTACGATTCCGGTATCGACGCGCTCGCCCCCGACTCCACCGCCACGCTGTTCCGCGCCCTGTTCGAGTCGTCACCCGACGGCCTGCTCCTGGTGCGCGGCGACGGCACGGTTCGGCTCGCGAATCCGGCGGCCGCCGCACTGTTCGGATTGAGCCCCGATGAGCTCGCTACCGGCACGGTGGAACGGCTCGTACCCGAGTCGGTCGCGGACGTCCACGTCGCCCATCGGCGGGGATTCTTCGCCGACCCGGATCGGCGTCCGATGGGAACCGGACTCCAGCTGTTCGCCAAGCACGCCGACGGCTCGCTCTTCCCGGTCGAGATCAGCCTCAGCCCGGTCGACGTCGATGGCGAGCCGATGGTCATCGCTGCGATCCGCGATGTGACCGAACGGCAGGAGACGCAGGCCAACGTCGGGTTGCTCGAGGAGCGCGAACGCATCGCCCGCGACATCCACGACATGGTGATCCAGCGTGTGTTCGCCGCCGGGATGTCGTTGCAGGCGGTGTTCTCGCTGATCGACAACCCGGTCGCACGTGACCGTGTCGCCTCGGTGACCGAGGAACTCGACGAGACGATCCACGAGCTGCGGAGTGCGATCTTCCGGTTGGGCACCCTCGACGAGGACCGAACCTTCGGCGCACAGGTCCGATCGGTACTCGACGAGCGGAGCCGCGTGCTCGGGTTCGTGCCCGAGTTGGTCATGTCCGGTTCGTTCGACCAGGTCCCGTCCTATCTCGCCGAACAGTTGCTCGCCACGCTAACCGAGGCGCTCTCCAACGTGGCCCGACACGCGGCCGCCAACAACGCACACGTCGAGATCTGTCAGCGTGGCGACGAGGTCTCGCTCACGGTCGCCGACGACGGATTGGGTGTCACCGGCGAACCCAAGCCCCGCGGTGGGCTCTCGAACATGATGTGGCGCGCCGCCGAGCTCGGCGGTCAGTGCTCGGTCGAGCGCAACGAACCGACGGGCACCAGGGTCACCTGGCGCGTCCCGGTCTGACCTGCGTTGCGTCCAGGGGGCGTTCAGTCGTCGCGGTGTGAGCGCTCTTCGAGACGCGCCGACAGGGCTGCGGCCTCGGTGCGCCGCGACATGCCCAGCTTGGCGAGCAGGTTCGACACATAGTTCTTGACCGTCTTCTCGGCGAGATACATCTCGGTCGCGATCTGCCGATTGGTCTTGCCGTCGCCGATCAGGTCGAAGATGCGACGTTCCTGCGGGGTGAGCCCGTCGAGCCGACCCTCTTCGCTGTCGCTCAGGCGCCGGGTCGCGAGTCGGACCTCGGCGTCGTCGCGGAGCTGGCGCCCGTCGGCGACCTTGCGGATCGCGGCGACGAGGTCGTCGGTGCGGATCTGCTTCAGCACCAACCCGGCGGCACGGGCGACACGGGCATCGACGAGGGCCCGGTCGCTGTCGAACGAGGTGAGGATCAGGCAGCGAACGTCGGGGAACGCAGCCGTGATGTCGCGGCAGACGTCGATGCCGCTGCCGTCGGCCAGGCGGACGTCGAGTACAGCGACGTCGGGTGAGCACTTCTCGACGACGTCGACGGCTTCGACGGCGAGGCCGGACTCACCGACGACGCGAAGGTCGGGCTCGGCGTCGAGTGCGGCCGCGACGCCACGTCGGACCACCTCGTGATCATCGAGGAGAAAGATGTCGATCACGCACGACAGTGTGCCCGATCACGACTCCTCAGACGACACTGCGTGGGGGACGACGACCATCGGCACGTCGAGATGGTGCAGCAGCCACGTCGACACCGACCCGAGGATGGCAGCACCGATCGCACCGTGGCCACGGGCACCGGTGATGACGAGGTCGGCGCGTTCGGCGGCGTGCTGGATCTCTGCCCGAGCCGAACCGGAGCGAAAACGGTGATGGACGGAGATGTCGCGCCGCCCGACGCGGTCGACGGCAGCACCGACGAGGTGCTCCAGTCGCTCCTCGCCGAGACCGGTCTCCTCGGGGTACACGAACCGCTCGTTGCCCGGCATGAGCGGGGAGAGGTCCCAGACCATCAGCGCCTCGACCGACGTGCCCGGCGAGACCCATCCGAGTGTCCAGTCGAGCGCGGCCAGGGAGTTGGCGGAGCCGTCGATGCCGACGACGACACGATCGAGCGCCTCGCTGTGCCCCGACTCGGGGACCACGACCACCGGGACGTGGGCGTGGGTGGCGACCTGCGTGCTCGTCGACCCGAGCAGCAGCCGGGTGAAGCCTCCGTGCCCGCGGGATCCGACCACGAGCAGCGAGGCGTCCTCGGCGGCATCGAGGAGCACGTTGGCGGGGCCGCCACACACCGCCATCTTGGTGACATCGAGATCACCGGGGATCGTGGCCTGGCGTTCGACCTCGCCGAGCATCTCGACCGCCGCCCGCTCGAGGTCTGCGGGAAACGAGTTCGAGATGGCGGGCGCCGGCGGATAGGCGAGTGCTGCCGGAACGCTCCACGCGGTCGTGAGTTGGATCTGCGACGTGCGACCGGCTGCGTTCGCGAGCGCCCAGTCGACGGCGCGGCGGGAGTGGCACGAACCGTCGACGCCGACGATCCAGCGATTCGGCAGAGCCGTGTCAGTCGTCATGTCGACCATCCGAGCCGATGCGTCCGGGACGAAACAGGGTCCGAGGTCCCCTGCGAGGCGACGACCACTCCACCACCATGGTCGTCACCCCTTGACCACCAGGTCGCGGATCACGAGCACGGGGGCCTCTGCGTGGCGGACGATGTTGGCGACGACGCTGCCCATCGACATGCGTTCCAGGCCGGTTCGTCCGTGCGACGACGCGACGATCATCGCTGCGTCGACGCGCCTCGCGTGGTCGGCGACGGTCGACGCCGCGTTGCGTCCGTGCAACTCCTCGAACTCCACCTCGTGTCCACTGAGTTCGGCGGCCTGGTGCGCGACGGAGGCGACATAGCCGCTGTCGAAGGTGTCGGGCGGGAGCGGGTCATCCTTCGTACGGACGTGCACGATCCACGGCTGGAGCGCGAGCGCCGTGGCCCACGCGACGCCGAGCGGGACCGCTCGCTCGGAGCGTTCGCTGCCGTCGACCGTGATCAGCACCGGTCCGTCGAAGTCGTCCACCTTGACGTGGGGCCCGACGAGGAGGGTCGGGCCGAACGTTCGCTGGAGCACGTCGTCCGCAACGCTGCCGAGAATGCCGGCCGCACGCCCGCGGCCATGGGTCGACATGACGACCGTGGTGCCGGGCTGTTCCTCGAGGATGGACTCGATGATCGCAGCCACCGAGTCGCCACCGATTCGGACGTCGATGTCGACCTCGACACCGGTTGCGTTCCGGGCGTGGAGCCCGCCGGACAGCCGGTGCTCGATGAGCAGGCGATCGGCGACGTCGTAGTCGATCGAGAGCAAGGTCACCGGGCAGCTGGTACGCCGAGCGAGTGAGAACGCGACCTCCGCCGCGTTCCACGACTCGGGCGATTCGTCGATCGGGACGAGTAGACGTTGCACGACGACCTCCTTGTCGTCCGGTGGGCTCGACCCACCGAGCCCTGTGCGTGCAGCGTGCGTCCCGTGACGCGGGTCGGACCAGAGTCCCAAGGCCCATCCGTCGCCGCTCGCTCGGTCGTCGCTCGCTCGGTCGTCGCTCGCTCGGTGGTTCGTCGTGACGTTCGGCCCTGTCGTCGGCGGGGCGCGCACCGGACGATGCAGCCATGAACGGCGTCTGGACGGTCGGGATCGATGGATCACCCGAGAGCATCGCCGCGCTGCGTTGGACGGCGTCGCTCGCACGCGACACCGGTGCTCGCGTCGAGCCGCTGTTGGCATGGGAGGTCCCGCTGCCGATCTGGGCGACGTCCGGCCGCCGGTCGATCGAGTTCGACCACGCCGGATTGGGTGCCGAGGCTGCGGTGGTCGCCGATCGTTGCGTCAACGAGTGCGCCGACCTGATCGATGTCATCGACGAGCCGGTCGTCGTGGAGGGGCACCCGTCGCGCGTGTTGCTCGAGTGGTCCGAGTCCGGCCGCCGGATCGTGGTCGGTCGCCGCGGTGTCGGCGCGCTGCGACATCGACTCCTCGGGTCGACGAGCAACTATCTCGCGACCCATGCAGTGGGCCCCGTGATCGTCGTGCCAGAACGAGCGGACCCCCCGGCCGACCACGTGCGCCGGATCCTGGTCGGCGTCGATGGGAGCGATCACTCGGTCGCTGCGCTCGAGTGGGCGATGCATGCGGCACCGTCGGAGGCCGTGATCGAAGCGGTCTGTGCGGTCGACGTCGTCCCGTGGCTCAGCCCGGAACTCGTGTACGAGCGACACCGCGACGAGGTCGATGCTGCCACGGGTCGGGTCACCGCCGCCGTGGATCGGGTCGATCCGGGCGAGACGGTGGTGCGCTCGATCGCATTGCACGGCCCGCAGCAGGCGTTGAGCGAGCGCTTCAGCGATGCCGACCTCGTCGTGGTCGGGCCTCGGGGTCGGGGTGCGATCGCCCGGACGGTGCTCGGCTCGATCACGATGTGGTTGCTGAACGAGTCACCCTGCCCGGTCGCCGTCGTGCCGAGCGGATGGCACACGCGCTGACCCGGCGAGGTTGAGCGGCGGCTCCGACTGCGACCGGCTCCCGGCCGATCGGCGAACAGGTCCCGATCAGGTCAGCATCAGCACGGGTTCAGTCCGGACGCATCTTGGGGGCGCCGGGGTGGAACTCCTCGCCCGGTTTCGGCGCCACACCCGGTCGCTCCGTCTCGGTCGGCTCCCAACCGACCGACGCGTCGATCTTGGCGTCGTCCATCACGTGGAACCGGCGGCCACTGAGCCCCTCGGGTCCGGGCGTCGGGGTGATTCGCACGATGTTCGGCTTCGGGAACGCGACCCAGGGGAACAGCGGGAGGTCCTCGGCCGCGAACAGTTCGTCCATCCGCTCGACCTCGTGTGCGCGGCCCTTGACCACGACGCTCCATGCAATGCGGTCGTCCGGCACGTAGCCGTCGATCTCGAACGCGACGTGGTGCATCAGCACGCTCGCTGCGAGCTTCGTGCCGGCGCCGCTCCGGAACACGATCGACTCGCCGTCGACGACGTAGTTGATCGGGAAGATGTCGGGCGTTCCGCCGACATCGACCGCGAGTCGACCCACGCTCGTCTGGGTCAGGAGTTCCCAGCACTGGGCCGGGGTGAGGATCTCGACACCGTCGGGGAAGCCGCTCATGCTGACAGTGCAGCCGCGATCCGAACACGATGCAAGGGTCGAACGTCCCCGCCCCGATCGCAGCTGCTCGCTCCGGATCGCTTCGTCGGCAGTGCGTCACCTCGTCGGCGCCTCGGGGTCGTTGGACTCTGGCTCCGGTCGACCCCCGGTGGCAGGATGCAGCCGTGAGCGAAGTGTCCGACCATGACCGCAGCGACGACGCACCGGGTGGGAAGGTGACCGGCGGCGAGATCCGCGAGGGCGGTCGGCCGATCGTCGCCGGCATCGACGGTTCGACCGAGTCCGAGCGGGGCGTTCGTTGGGCGAGCCGACTCGCCGTCGCCCTCGACTCGCCGCTCGTCCTCGTGCATGCCCTCGGGCTGATCAGCAGGTCGATGGACTGGCACGTGACGACAGGCGAGCGCATCAAGACGATCGAGACCGAATTGCTTCCCCGGTGGACCAGCTTCCTCGACGAGGACGAGGGAGCGGTCGAGTGGTCGGCGCGCATCGAGCACGGCACGCCGTCGCGCGTGTTGCTCGTCGTGGCCGACGAGGTCGATGCGGCGATGATCGTCGTCGGCTCACACGGTGCCGGCACCAGCGAGGACCCGTTCCTCGGAAGCACCAGCCACCGCGTCGTGGCCGACTCGCACCGACCGGTCGTCGTCGTGCCGCCGTCGACGAACCATCCCCACCAGCGGTCGGGTGCCGGCGCGATGGCATCGGGCATCGCCGACGCGACCCCCTGACCCTCGGCCGAGGCTCACGTCTGCGCCGGTTGCGTCACCACACGGCGAGCGCGGACCGAACCCGCTCGGCGATCGGCATCGACGGCACCGCCCCGGCGACGGTCGTGGCGAGTGCGCCCGCAGCCGTCGCCCACCGGATCGCGTCGGACGTGGCGGCACCGCCGGCGAGCCGTGCTGCGAGGTTGCCGCAGAATGCGTCACCGGCTCCGGTGGTGTCGACGGGTTCGATCGTCATGGCGCGCTGGGTGTGTCGGCCTGACCGGTCCGTCCAGCGCACGCCTGCGGCCCCGGCGGTCACGATGACGAGCGGTTCGCGGCCCGGTTCCGAGTCGGTGTTCGGCGCGGACGCCGTGACGGCGCCATCGGCCCGGAGCCGCAGCAGCGCCGCTTCGTGTTCGTTGGGCACGACGACGTCCGCCGCCGCCACCAGGTCGTCGAGTCCGGCGACGACGGGCGCCGGGTTGAGCATCGCGAGCGCCCCCTGTGCCTGCGCTGACCTGAACACACCGCCGAGGACGGCGAGCGGGACCTCGAGTTGGCCGAGCACGACCGAACACCGTGGGAGTGTTCCCGCTGCCACGTGTGCGTTGGCCCCGGCGACGACGACGATCGAGTTCTCGCCGGCGGCATCGACGGTGATGACCGCTCGGCCGGTCGGAGCGCCGACGGTCGCGACGCGGGTGTGATCGATGCCGTCCGCCTCCAGCACCTCGCGCAGCATTCGGCCGGCGGCGTCGTCGCCGACCGCGCCGATCATTGCCACCGTTGCGCCGGCTCGGGCCGCCGCCACGGCCTGATTGAGGCCCTTGCCTCCCGGGTGCTCGGCGTAGTCGGTGCCGACGACGGTCTCGCCCGGGCTTGGGTGACGCTCCGTTCGAGCGACCAGGTCGAGGTTGAGGCTGCCGACGACCAGCACGTCGACCGTCGAGTGCCCGTTCCGACTCATCGGTCGCGCTCGGTCGGGAGCGTGGGTGCGACGCGTCGCGTGAGGAGGAGATGTGTCGTCGCGTCGACGGACTGCATACCGGTCCGATGATGTCAGGGCCGCGCCGTGTCTGCGGACATCGGGAATCGGTGCCCCGCCTGACATCATCGGCGGCGACGGGCCGACATCGACCCGGGAACGGAGCGCGACATGACGACCTCGATGCAGGAGCTGATCGATCTCGGTGGACGGACGGCGTTCGTCACCGGCGGTGCCCGTGGCATCGGCGCGGCGATCGCGGCGCGGCTCGTGGAGGCCGGTGCCGAGGTGGTTGTCGGTGACCTGGACCCCGAGGTGGTGGAACTCTCGGCGGCGATGGGGGCGCGAGGTGTCGTGTGCGACGTGACCGACCCGGCGGCGGTCGGCCGCGCGCTGGACGAGGCGGCAGGCGACGACGGGCTCGACGTGCTCGTGAACAACGCGGGGATCTTCCCCACGACCGGGCCGATGCTCGATGCTGAGGACGACTTCGTCGCCCGCATGCTCGACGTCAACGTCCGGGCTCTGTACTCGGTGGCGCGCGATGCCGCCACGCGGATGCTCGATGGCGCACGGCCGGGGGGCACGATGATCAATCTGGCGTCGATCGCCGCACTCGGCGGTGGTGCCGGGATCTCCGCCTACAGCGCCTCCAAGGCCGCCGTCGTCGCACTCACGCGGGCGTTCGCCAACGAGCTCGGCCCGCGCGGCATCCGGGTCAACGCGATCGCACCGGGCGTCATCGACACGCCAGGTGTGCGCGAGCAGATGGCGCCGCTCAAGGCGACGGGGCTGGACATCGAAGGCCGGATCAGCGCCAACCCGCTCGGCCGGGCCGGTCAGCCCGACGACATCGCTCGGGCCACGCTCTTCCTCGCCAGCGACCTGTCGTCGTTTGTGAACGGCCATGTCGTCGTGGTCGATGGCGGCGCCGTCGCCTGACCTGCACGAGTCGCGTCCGGTGACCTGACCGACCGGTGCGCCCACCGGTACCGTCGTGGCGTGGCGGTGAGGGCATTCGTCGAGCGGATCGGAGCGCACGGCGCCGCGCTGGCGCTCGCTCTCGCCGCCGTTGCGTGCTCGGCTGGCGACGAACGGGTCGCCCTGCCCGGGCTCGACGGTGCACCATCCGAGTCGCCGTCGCTGCCGGCGCCCCCGACCGTCGCGCCCACATCGGTTGCCGACGACGATGCCGGTGACGAGGCGGTGGCCGAGCCCGAGTCGACGGCGGGCGGGACCGGCTCGATCGACGACGGGGCCGCGGATGATGAGGTCGACGA
>JBCBDK010000010.1:0-18513 GCA_038529675.1 Actinomycetota bacterium | reverse complement strand
CGGCGTCCTTCACCGCCTTGGTGACGTCGATGTAGTAGTCGCCGTCGAAGTCGGGGTGGATCCCGCCCTGGAGGGTGACCTCGGTGGCCCCGAGATCCCAGCCCTCCTTCGCCCGCTCGGCGATGTCGTCGAGGGTCAGCAGGTACGGCGTGCCCCGCAAGTTGAGCGACAGCGGCCCCTTCGAGAACCCGCAGAACTTGCACTTGAACGTGCACACGTTCGTGTAGTTGATGTTTCGGTTCGCGACCCAGGTGAGCGTGTCGCCGACCAACTCTCGCCGAAGCCGATCGGCCGCACTCGCGACGGCCGCCACCTCGCCGCCGCGGGCACCGAACAGCGTGACGAGCTCGTCGACGCCCGGCTGCTCCCCCGCCTCGATCCCGGCCAGCACCTCACCCACCGCACCCGTCGCGTGCTGGGTCTGACCCAGAACGTGATCGGGGACGAGGGCGGGTGGGTGGACGTCGGAGCCGGCGCCGGAGTACCACGCGGTGGAGCGGTGCCCGACGAGCACGAATTCGGCACCGTCGGCCACCGTGTCGGCCGCAGTGGTCTGCTCGGGCCAGAACTGGCCGGGGTCGTTGCGACCCAACCACTCGGCGTCGGCTCGATCCATCACCGCGAAGTGCAACTCGGGGTCGAGCCACGTCGCACGGTCGCGTACGTACTCGGGGTACACGGTGAGTCGCGGTGCGAGCTCGAAACCCTTCGACTCGGTCACCGCTCGGAGTCGGTCGAGGTCGGGCCACGGACGCTCGGGGTTGACGTGGTCGGCGGTGACCGGCGAGACGCCGCCCCAGTCGTCGAGACCGGCATCGAGTAGTGCGCCGAAGTCGTCGGACAGGTTCGGGGGCGCCTGGACATGTACCTCGGGCGGCAGGATCAACCGGGCCGCCGCGATCGCCCAGAGGTAGTCGTCGCTCGGGCAGGCCCGCACGCCCTTCATCCGGGTCTGCAGCTTCGGCAGGAAGTTCTGCACGATCACCTCCTGCACGTGGCCGTGCCGAGCGTGGGACGCGGCGATGGCCTCGAGCCCGGCGAGCTGGTCGGCCCGCGTGTCACCGATGCCGACGAGAAGCCCCGTCGTGTAGGGGATCTTCAGTTCACCCGCCAGGTCCAGCGTCGCAAGGCGACGAGCCGGCACCTTGTCAGGTGCGCCCCGGTGACAGTCGAGGTCGTCGGCGACCGACTCGATCATCATCCCCTGGCTCGGGCTGACCGACCGCAGCTGTGCGAGTTCGTCGGAGTACAGCGCTCCGCAGTTGGCATGCGGGAGCAGACCGGTCTCGCGAAGCACGAGCGACGCCATCTCGGCGACGTAGTGGACCGTCGAGTCGTAGCCCCGTTCACGCAGCCAGTCGCGGGCGACGTCGTAGCGCTCCTCCGGGCGTTCGCCGAGTGTGAACAACGCCTCGTGGCATCCCTGGCGAGCACCCTGTCGGGCGATCTTCAACACGTCGTCGGGGTCGAGGTAGAGCTTGTCGACCCGCGCCGGCGGCTGCGCAAACGTGCAGTATCCGCAGGTGTCGTTGCACAGGAACGTCAGTGGGATGAACACCTTCGGGCTGTACGTGATGCGAGTCCTGGTCCGCTCGTCGCGCTTCGCCGCGGCGAGCGACATCAGGTCGTCGAGCGACTCGCCGAGCAGCGGATGATCGACGCCGTCATCGCGGCGATGGTCGGTGCTGGTCATGGTCGGAAGCCTCCCGGTCGGCTGTCGATCTCGTGGGGTGTGAACGTCAGGTCGCACTCCCAGCACACGAACTGCTGGTCGAGCGGATGCCCGCACGCGTCGTGGACGAGCACGGTCGGGGCGTCGCCGCTGGCGAGGTAGCGGTCACCCCAGCGCATCAGCGCGACGAGGGCCGGCGACAGCGCCATGCCCATCTCGGTGAGTCGATACTCGTGGCGAGGCGGCCGTTCGCAATACAGCTGCTTGCTGAACACGCCGTGTTCGACGAGGCGCTTCAGCCGGTCGGTGAGCACCGGTTTGGCGATGTCGAGGTGGTCGTGGAACTCGCCGAATCGCCGAGATCCGCGGAAGGCCTCGCGCAGGATCAGCATCGTCCAGCGGTCGCCGAGCACGTCGAGGCTGGCCTGGATCGAACAGGAGTCCGCTGCCGCCTCCACCATGCGAGGAGCATAGGTGAGTTCGGATTCCGAACCAAGTCGGTGCGGATCTCGAACCGACCCGGACCGCTCGACTCGGTCGACCTGGTCGACCCGCCGGATACGGTGCGGGTATGCCCGATGTGGTCCACGCACACGGTGACGATCGGCCCGGCGACCAGCCGGAGCCGGAACGGTCGGTGGATCACGATCACGACCATCACGACCATCGGCACCGCCACATGGTCCACCGCCATCGCGACGTCACCGGCGGAACCGCCCGCGCTGCGGTCTTCGGCATCAGCGACGGCCTCGTGTCCAACGTGGCGCTGATCCTCGGCGTTGCAGCGGCGGCGTCGGATCGATCGAACGTACTCGTCGCCGGGGTCGCAGGCCTGCTCGCGGGCGCAGCGTCGATGGCGGCCGGCGAGTACGTCTCGATGAGGGCGCAGGCCGAGCTGGTCGAACGTGAACTCGAGATCGAGCGGCGATCGCTCGCGAAGCAACCCGCAGCCGAGACCCGTGAGCTCGCCTCGATCTACCGCGCACGCGGCCTGGACGCCGAGCAGGCGCACGCCATGGCCGAGGCGGTCATGGCCGACCCCGACGTCGCACTCGAGGTACACGCCCGCGAGGAGCTCGGTGTCGACCCCGACGACGTCGGCAACGCTGCCGCAGCTGCGCTGAGCTCGTTCGTCGCGTTCGCCGTCGGTGCGCTGATTCCACTCGCTCCTTGGTTCTTCGGCGAGGGCGACGGGGCGGTACTCGCCTCGGCCGTGCTCGGCGCGATCGCCGCCATCGTGGTCGGCGCCGTACTGGCCACGTTCACCGGCCGGTCGATGGTCCGGACCGCCGCCCGCCAGCTCGGCTGGGCGGTCGCCGCATGTGGCGCCACCTGGCTGATCGGCTCCTGGCTCGGCGCTGCGGTCGCGTAGCCACCTGACCGTCGGACACCCGACCGAGCCGGTCAATCCGGCAACAGGGGGACGCCACGGCCTGGATCGTGGCCGACGGTCGAGCCGCGAGTGAGGCTGCCCGACCCGAATCGCTCGCGGACATCGTCGACGGCCCGGTCGATCCCGTCGGTCTCGGCACGTTCGAACGGCAGCGCCAACTGCACCGCATCCGATGGACCCAACTGTCCCACCGACAGCCCGATCAAGGTCAGGCCGCGCTCGTCGCAGATCGGCCAGGCGGCGTCGAGCAGCGCGCGGGCGACCGCGAGGATCGGACCGGTCGCCGCCGTCGGCTGCGGCAGTGTGTGGGAACGGGTGATCCGCTCGAAGTCGACGAAGCGAAACCGTAGCGTGATCGTCCGCCCGATCCGGTCGGCACGCCGCATCCGGCGCGTCACCCGGTCGACGATCCGGAGCAGCACATTGTCGATGTCGGCCTTCGAGCGCGGCCGACCCGGACGAGGGCGGCCGAGCGCCTGCTGGGACCCGATCGACCCTCGCCGTCGCCCGGTCTCGACACGCCGGGCATCGCGGTTGTGACTGAGCGCATGGAGCTGGCGACCCGACGCACGACCGACGATCGACACCAGCACCTCCTCGTCGAGCGCAGCGACGTCACCGACCGTGTGAACGCCTCGCGCCTCGAGCTTCGCAGCCGTCACCCTGCCGACGCCCCACAGCCGGTCGACCGCGAGCGGGTGGAGGAAGTCGAGTTCGCCGTCGGGCTCGACGACGAGCAGCCCGTCGGGCTTGCCGACCCCCGATGCGACCTTGGCCAGGAACTTCGTTCGGGCGACCCCGACGGTGATCGGCAGCCCGACGTCGTCACGCACGCGCGTGCGGAGGCGGCGTGCGATGTCGACCGGTCTGCCGCTCAGGCGCCGGAGCCCGGACACGTCGAGGAACGCCTCGTCGATCGAAATCCCCTCCACGAGCGGCGTCGTGTCGTGGAACACCTCGAACACCCGCTCGCTGGCTTCCTGATAGGCCTCGAACCGGGCCGGCACGACGACCAGGTCGGGGCACAGCCGCCGGGCGGCCGACTCGGTCATCGCCGTCCGGACCCCGAACCGCTTCGCCTCGTAGCTCGCGGCGAGCACCACCCCGCCACCGGCAGCCACCGGCCGACCGCGCAGCGCCGGGTCGTCGCGTTGCTCGACCGACGCATAGAACGAGTCGAGGTCAGCGTGAAGGATCGACGCCCTGTCGGAGGTGCGGCCACGAGATGGCACGAACACATGTTCGCATCCGTCGCAGACTCGGGCAAGGGCCACCGAGTCGGCGCGTCGCCCCGGCCATGTCAGCCCCGTCGAGAAGCGATCCAGTCGGCAAGATCGTCAAGTGCGGTCGGGTCGGCGAGCGAATCGCGGGACACGGCCTGGTCGGCAGCAGCACCCAGCAGCATCCGCTTGACCGGCACCTCGAGCTTCTTACCCGACAGCGTCCGGGGAACCAGCCGGATCCGATCGATCCGGTCCGGAACGTGGCGCGGCGAGAGCTCGGCACGCAACGACGCCCGAATCCGGTTGGTCAGCTCATCGTCGAGCTCGACCCCGTCGGTCAACGCGACCAGCAGGATCAGCTCGCCGGGCCCACCCGCGTCGTCTTCGAGGTGCACGACGAGACTGTCACTGACGACGTCGAGCGACTCGACCACCGTGTAGAAGTCGCTGGTGCCGAGCCGCACCCCGCCCCGGTTCAGGGTCGCGTCCGAGCGGCCCGTGATCACGCAGGACCCCTCCGCGGTGAACGTGATCCAGTCGCCGTGGGTCCAGACGCCCGGAATGTCGTCGAAGTACGCGGCGCGATACGCGGGCCCGACGCGCTCGCCGGGCTCGGTCTCGTCGTTCCAGAAACCGACCGGCATCGACGGCATCGGTTGAGCGACCACGAGCTCACCGGTTTCGCCCGGCTCGCACCGCGCGCCGTCGGGACGGACGGCACGAACGTCGCAGCCGAGCATGCAGGTCGTGATCTCGCCCCGACGGACCGGCAGCGTCGGTGCGGCCCCGACGAACGCGGTGCACACGTCGGTTCCACCCGACATCGAGCCGATCTGGACGTCGGCGCCGAGCTGTTCGAGCAGCCACTCGAAGCCTTCGGGCGGAAGCGGCGCGCCGGTCGAACCGACGTGGCGGATCGAGCCGAGATCCAGGTCCGCGCCAGGTGTGATCCCCGCCTTCCGACACGCCATCGCGAACGGTGCACTGATGCCGAAGACGTCGACGCACTCGTCGGCGGCCAACCGCCAGAGGGTCCCCAGGTCGGGTGCGCCGGGGTCACCGTCGAAGAGGATCGCGGTCGAACCGACCGTGGTCGCGGACGCAAGGAAGTTCCACATCATCCACCCGGTCGTCGTGAACCAGCAGAGCCGATCCTCGGGGCGGAGGTCGTAGTGAAGTGCGAGCGCCTTCCAGTGCTCGAGCGTGATACCGCCGTGGCCGTGGACGATCGGCTTGGGCAGCCCGGTCGTCCCGGAGGAGAACAGCACGTACAGCGGATGGTCGAACGGCACCGGCTCGAACTCGAGGGGCGGTAGCGGAGCGTCGGCCGGACCGAGGAGGTCGGACCACCGGTCGGCGCCTGGCCGGGCGCTCGACGGGTCCAGGTAGGGGACGTGCACGACGTGTTCGAGTGTCGGGAGCGCCGCGATGATCTGGTCGACGTGGTCGGTGCGATCGATGCGCTTCTCGCCGTAGCCGTATCCGTCGACCGCGAGAAGCAGGGTCGGCTCGACCTGTGTCCACCGGTCGGTCACCGCTCGTACACCGAACTCCGGTGCGCACGACGACCAGATCGCGCCGAGACTCGCCGTTGCGAGGAACGCAACGGTCGTCTCGGGAATCGTCGGGAGGAACGCAACGACGCGGTCGCCACGGCCGACGCCGCGGGCTGCCAACCCGGCCCGGCACCGAGCCACCTGGTCGACGAGGTCTGCCCACGACAACTCGACCCGGTCGCGGGTCTGGCTCACGCCGACGATCGCCGGCCGGTCTGCGAGGTCGGGCGCCAGGCGCAGCGCGAACTCGGCGTGATTCAGCGTGCCGCCGGGGAACCATGCGGCGCCGGGCATCGTCGCATCGGCCAGTGCCGCCGACGGCTCGTCGTGCCAACGCACGCCGGCGTGGTCGGCCACCGACGACCAGAACGCGCCCGGTTCGGCGAGCGAGTAGTCGAGCAACGACCGGTAGTCGCCGCATCGGGGCCCGCCGGCGGCGTGGACGTCGCCGGCGAACTCGGCGAGGCGGCTGCGACTCCAGGCACCGGGCGGCGGCTCCCAGATGACCGGACGATCCTGCTCGTGTGGTGGGCTGGGCACCGGGAGATGATGCCAAACTCACCGCCATGACCGGACGACCTCGCCCCGCTCTCGACGTGCTTCCGGCGTACCGGCCCGGTCGGTCGGCCGAACAGGTGGCTGCGGAACAGGGCCTCGCGGAGGCGGTGAAGTTGGCGTCGAACGAGCTGCCGTTCGCACCGCTGCCCTCGGTGGCGGGCGCGATCGCGGCGGGGATCGAGCGTGTCCATCTCTACGCGGACACCCGAGCCACCTCGCTCCGACGGGACATCGCCGAACACCACGGCGTCGACGAGGATTGCGTCACCGTGTCGAACGGGTCGGTGACGATCCTGCAGCAGCTCGCACTCTCCTACGTCGACGCCGGCGAGAAGATCGCGATGTGCTGGCCGTCGTTCGAGGCGTACCCGCTGTTCGCGATGCTCGTCGACGCCGAGCAGACTCGCATCCCGCTGGTCGACGAACGCTTCGATCTCGACGCGCTCGCACGATCGATCGACGAGAGCACGAAGCTGGCGTTCGTCACGAATCCGAACAATCCGACCGGCACCTGCGTGCCGACGACGGCGATCCGGAGTCTGCTCGAGCACGTGCCGTCGACGTGTCCGGTCGTGCTCGACGAGGCGTACGCCGAGTTCGTGACCGACCCGTCCGTCGAGGACTCGGCACCGCTGCTCGACGACTTCGCCAATCTGGTGATCACCCGCACGTTCTCCAAGGCGCACGGCCTCGCCGGTCTCCGCGTCGGCTACGCCCTGGCTCACCCGGAGGTCGTGGAGACGCTCGACAAGACCTACGTCCCGTTCGCCGTCAACGAGCTCGCCCAGCGTGCTGCCTCGGCCAGCCTCGACGCCACCGACGAGATGCACGAACGCGTCGCGATCGTGGTCGCGGAACGCGATCGGGTCGCCCGAGCCCTCCGAGATCGTGGGTGGCCGGTACCCGATGCGCAAGGCAACTTCGTGTGGCTGCCGGTCCCCGACCGAGCGACCACCGTCGGCGAGGCGCTCGAACGCGTGGGTGTCGTCGCCCGAGCGTTCGGCGGTGTCGGCGTGCGCATCACGATCGGCGACCGGCCGATGAACGACCGCCTGCTCGCCGCGTTCGACACGATCGAGGCCTGAACGTCACAGGACCTGTGTGCGACGACCGAACGAATCGAGCGATCTCAGTGGCGGTGCCGGATCTGCGCTTCTAACGTCTCGCACGAGCGGGTGGCCGCGGGCGCCAGAATCCGAAGGGTCACCATGGTGACGACACACCGTCCGCTCCGCATCGTGGCGCTGTTCCTCAGCTCCGCAGGCCTGCTTCTCGTCCCTCCGGGCGACCATGTGTCGGCTGGATCGCCCACGTCCGAGGCCGATCTCGCCGGCCCGGTCGTGCTCGACTCACCCGAGAAGTCGGCCACACTCACCGTCGTCGACGTGTCGCTGCTGCCAGCAGACGGCTACTTCGCAACTCACCCTGAGGCCGCGACCACCGGGCGCGCCGACGCTGGCAGCATCGAGTCGACGACAGAGCTCAACGCCGGTCTGCTCGCTGGCACGTCCGACCCGATCACTGCCGGCTCGTGCACGTATACCCAGAACGTCGACACGCCGCACCGCTCCGGTGGGGACGTCTCGGTCCATGGTTCTTGGCGACGCGTGAGCGGCACGTGCCCCCGCGAGTCGAACGTCGACACGTACCTGCAGGCGTGGTGGTGCGACAGCTGGTTCGGGTGTCGGTGGGTCACGGTCGCGTCGAACAGCGACGACGTCCGGGCCGGCGGTGGCCGTGGGCGACGTGTCACGGCTCGCAAGAGCTGTACGCCGTACACACGCGACGTTTCGTGGCGCGGCCTGGTCGACGTCGATCTCATCGGTCAGAGCGATCCGGGCGGCCGGACCGAGTCGTTCATCGGTACCGTGAGGTGCGCTCCGAGCTGACTCCGAACGGCCGATCGTCCTGCGAGCCCTCACCATGTGGACCACACATCCGTCCCTCGACGACGCACCGGCGCTCACCGTGATCACCGACGTCCTCGACCCCGTGCTCGAGCGACTCGGGTTCGGCCCCGGATCCATCGCGAACGATGCATCCGGCGGACAGGTCACCTTCTGTCGCGGAAACTGGGACGACGACGACGAGTGCGTCGACCTCGTGATCGACGTCGAGGCGAACCCGAGCTGGGTGATCGTCGACGTCCGGTACTGGGGATTCAGCAGCGATCGATGGCACCTCGCGTTTCGACGTGACGTCGCTCTCGAAGCGCAGGTACGAGAGCTCGCGTCGACGCTCCCGGGTCAACTCGGGTCGACGGCCGGTTCCTGACCGAGCGTCGTCACCCCGGCCCGGTCACCGACGTTGTCGCTGAGTCAGCTGACTCGACGGAGGTCCGCGGCGGCCGACTCCAGGTGACCGGCCCGCTCGTTGCCGGGGCACAGAGAACAGCCAGGGTCGCCGCTCGGGTTATGTCGGCGTCGGCGTCGTCGACGGCGCACCGCCGTGGTCGCCCGAATGCTCGTCGGAGAACACATCGACTCCGACCCCGAACGTTCTCTCGGACGGGAGCGATGGGCGGAGAAACCACCAGCCGGCTCCGCTGCGTCGGTACCGTTGCGACGATGGGTCGAGGTCGTCGCGTCGCGTGGTGCCTCGTCGTGTTGACGGCGTGTGGCGGTGCTGGTAGCGCCACCACCGGTCAGGCCTCGACGACACCGCCCGACTCGGCGCCGGAGCCGACGATCGGCGCGCTCCACGACGGTACGGCCGACGCGTCGGCCGACGCGTCGGTGTTCGAACCGGCGACGGCAGCGGCTGCAGGGAGCGGGCCGCACGATGACGTCGGCACTCCCCCGGCGATCGATCGCGACGCAGCCGCGGACAGCGAACCCGAGTTCGACACCGAGCCCCACACCGACGCCAGACGCGACGACGGAGATGCCGAGCCGCTGGTCGAGTTCGACCTCGTCGCCGCCGACGCACCGGCGCCGCGAGCGGACCTCATCGGCTGCCCCGAGGGCCCCCGAGGCGCGGTCGCCGACAAGGCCAACCAGCGCTACTGGCTGTGCGAGAACGGCGCAGCGATCACCGACGAGATCCCGATGACCACCGCGTCGGCCAACTACGGGCTCCCGCCGATCGGGACGTACCAGGTGTTCGCGAGGGATCGCTACGCAACCGGCATCGGCGGCGAGCCGCTCGAACGATTCGTGGCGTTCTACACGACGCCGAAGGGCAATCGCATCGCCTTCCACGAGGTGGTCGACCAGGACCCGGCGACCGTGGGCGACCTCGATCAGCGAGGTGCGTCGGCCGGGTGCTTCCGGATCCGCTCCGATGACTCGGAGCGTGTCTGGGACTTCCTGCGCGTCGGGGACCCCGTCGCCGTCATCTCGAACTGACGGAGCTGCGGCCACACACCCCGCGACGTCGCCGACGAACCGAGCGAGGCAGGTCGCTCGGCGAGCGACGCCGTGTCGGCGAGCATCGGGTCGACCCGGGACGCCGCACCTCGGTGGGGCATCGAGCGGGCGCTCTGACGAGCGGACCACCGCATGAGACCGCCGAACACGATGCCGAACACGAGCCCCAGGCCGGACCAGTGAGCGACGAGGTCGATCCACCACAACGGCTGGTCCCAGCTCAACTGCCACGGGCCGACCGACGGGTTCACACCCACACCGGCGAGCAGCACGGCGACGACGATCAACACGTTCGATTCCTCGTGCACGACACCGATTCGTCGACCGATGCGTCCCGGGGGCGGAGGGAGAGCCCGTGACCCATGACACACTGCTACCACGCCCGGCGGCGCGATGCAGTGACCTGCGACGAGAGAATGTGGCGCCCCCGCTGACATGTGCGTCGTGAACGCTTCGTCGACTCGCTTCATTCGTTGCGCCACCGACAGCCCCCGACGCCAGCCGCCGACTACAGCCGCCGGATGTCGGGGTTGAATGCTTTGGGCCCTCGCCGGGGCGGATCGATCCGCGCAGCGAAGAGCAGCCGCACGATCCGCTGCCGGTGGCCTGCCCACGGTTCGAGATGCCGGCACATGATCTCGTCACCGCCCGCGTCGGGGTCGAGGCGGGTGGCGTCGCCCGTGAACGCGTAGTTGACCTTCGTCGGCATGCCGTAGTCCCGCAACATGATCACGTCGGGGTCGCCGTGCGACGAGATGAGTGTCGACGTGGCGGTCCACACACCGAGGCCGGGCAGGGCGGTGAGGCGCTGCGCTGCGTCCGCCGTCGACATCGTCGCCGCCTCCTCCAGCCGATTGGCGCGTCGCGCGGCGAGCAGGATCGCCTCGGCGCGACGCCGCTCGACGTTCACCCGGTGGAGCTCGCGATACGTGAGGCCGGCGATCACCGCGGGCTCGGGTGGCAGCCACAGCTCACACGGCCCTGGCGCCGGCTGCCCCCACGTACGACACATGCGGTTCCAGCTTCTCGACGCCTCATCGGTGGTGACCCGCTGGCCGAGCAGCACGAGGGCCAGTTCCTGCCAGATCACCCCGAGCGACGACATCCGGAACGAGCCGTGGTCGCGCCACCATCGCTCGACCTTCGGATGGATGGTCGGGTCGAAGCCGGTGAGGTCGTCGGCGAGACCGGTCCATCGCTCCGCCGTGCCCAGCAGCCAGTCCGCGCCGCGTCCCCACGCCTCGGCGGCGACATGCCCCGACGAGTCCCACGACAGCCGCATCGTGCCCGGCCCCTCGGGCGTGAGCACCGCCTTCGCGAACGTCCCCGGACCGGAGCGGTGCGTCGGATCGAGCCCGTAGATCCCGATCGGCTGCAGCGTGTTCGGCAGATCGATGTCGCCGACCGCCAGCGCTCGGTGCCGGCTCGGCTCCACCGCCCTACCGACCGTCAGACGTCGATGAGCTCGCGCCAGCCGGCCGCGTAGGCCGCCTCGACGGCGTCCGGGGTGCGCTGAATGGCGTCGGTGTCGACGGCGTCGACCACGGCGCGTGCCTCGGCGTAGTGGTGGCCGACGTGGCGAAGCCCTTCGAACCGCGCCGAGCGCAACGCGACGAGGTCGGGATCGGGTTCGGGGTCGTAGAAGCCCCAGACGGTGAACGCGACGTGCAGGTCGTGGACGACCGGCGCGCGGGAGAACAGTGACGCACGCCGTGTGGCGATACCGACACAGCCGCGGATCACGTCGTCGGCGTGCTCTCCCGGCTGCAGGTGGAGCCGATCCCGGAGCTGGTTCGCGAGCTTGAGCGCATACCCCTGATCCGGGCCCTGCGCACCGAGTCGCCGGCCGGTCGGCTGGAACCCGTCGATCGCACCGGGCCGCTCGGGCGTCCAGGAGTCGGGGACGTGCTCGGGGGATTCGTAGACACGTACCCGTTCGGTCGGGGCCACGGGGCTGAACTTCGGCGCTGCCATCACCGTGTAGTCAAGCCGAGCGATGCGGCGCCCACAAGCGATGGCGTCAGCTCGGGCCGAACGATCGCAGCAGATGCGTCCGCAGCACCTGGTCGACGAGGTCGCGATCGTTGTCGAGCGAGTCGTGCAGGAACTCGAACGACGGCAGCTGAAACGACACGGTCGCCGTCGCGATCATCACCTGGCGGTCCGCCGCCGACAGCTGGTCGAGTTCGGGGGCGAAGTGCGCGACGAACTGTTCGCGCAGCATCGTGCGGCCCGCCTCGAAGAGCTGCGCGAGGAACGGATCGGTCACCGCTTCACGTGCGGTGACCCGGGCGAGCGCGCCGAACGTCTCGTACATCGTGAGCCGGTGCATCACGAATCGTTCGACGCGTTGCTCGAAGGGCCCTTCGCCGAGGCCGTCGAAGTGGAGGTCGTCGGCGGCTCGCTCGGCGACGGTTCCCATCGCTGCAGCGATCAGGTCGTCGCGACCGTCGAAGTACCGGAACACCGAGCGGATCGAGACCCCCGATCGGTCCGACAGCTCCTGCATCGTGGGGATCCGGTCGTCCGCACTGACGAAGTCGAGGAAGGCGTCGATGACCCGGCTCCGGTTGAGGAACCGGCGGACGTGACGCCCGTCCGGACGCTCGGGCGGCGAGTCCGTCGTCGGAGACGGCTCGACGTCGCCGGCCGTCCGCGCTGCTGACTCGGAGCCGGTCGTGGCAACCGTGGTCGTGCCGGTACCGGTCATGTCGTGGCCCCGACACCCTCGGTTGCCGAGAGGTGCAGCGACACGTGTCGGCGCAGCACCGAGCGGCGCAGCGAGTCAGCCTCGACCGTGTCGATGAGATGGGCGAGCGCCTCGAAGTGGAACGGCAGCTCCACACCGATGATCGTCCGGCTGCGCGCACCCGCGGGGAGCGCAGCCAGATCGGGAGCGAAGTGGTCGGTGATCTGCTGGCGGAGCGCAAACCGACTTGCGTCGAGCATCGCCCGGGCGGCCGGGATCGTGTCCGCAACGGACCTCGCCGCCATGAACAGCGCCGCGAGGTCGGTATGGACCCGGAGCCGGTGATCGACGAAGCGGGCGATGCGGTGCCCGGCGGCGTCGGGACCGTCGGCGATCGCGTGCTCGTCGGCGAGGGGAACCTCGGTGACCGATCGCGAGAACCCGTGGCGGATCGCGGAGCCGATCAGGTCGTCGCGATCCGCGAAGTACCGGTACACGGATCGAGTGGACACGTGTGCGGCAGCGGCCACCTCGTCGACCTGGGGAACGGCGGCGGTCGCGCTGAACAGTTCGACCGCGGCGTCGAGTACCGCGCGTCGATTCAGTTCCCGACGGTGCTTGCGGCCGTCGATCCGCCCCTCAGCGATCGTGGACATCGCAACAATCATGCCACGATCGGTCGCGCCGACCCGCATCCTCTCCGAGCGCGTCGGGTGTTCGGCAGCGTGCCGTCGACGCCGCGGTCACCGGTGCTGCAGGAGGCCGAACACCAGGCTGTCCTCCAACGCCCGCCAGGAGGCCTCGATGATGTTCGGGCTCACGCCGATCGTCGTCCAGTCCCGCTCACCGTCGGTCGCCGAGACGAGCACCCGAGTGACGGCGCCGGTCGCACTGCCGCCGTCGAGGATGCGGACCTTGTAGTCGGTGAGGTGAATCGCGGCGATGTGGGGCACGGCGCGCTGCACGGCGCGACGCAACGCGGTGTCGATCGCATTGACCGGTCCGTTGCCCTCGGCGACCCACACATGGCGCTCCGCCCCCTCAGCGTCCGGGCCGTTCGGGCCGACCCAGACCTTGACGGTCGCCTCGGTCCCGAACTCACCGCTCGGCAGCTCGTCGGTGATGACGCGCATCGACTCGACACGGAAGAAGTCGGGCACCATGCCGGCCGCCCGACGCATGAGCAGTTCGAGCGATGCGTCGGCGGCCTCGAAGTGGTAGCCCTCGTGCTCCAGGCGCTTCAGGTCGTCGATGATCTGCCCGACCTGGGCGCCGTCGAGTTCGATGCCCAACTCCTCGGCCTTCATCTGGATCGTGGCGCGACCTGCCATCTCCGACACCACGAACCGGGTGCCGTTGCCGACGTCGTCGGGTGTCACGTGCTCGTAGGCGTCCTTTGCTCGTGCGATCGCCGACACGTGCAGGCCCGCCTTGTGTGCGAACGCCGACGATCCCACGTACGGAGCCTGCGGGTCGACCGCCCGGTTCAAGGTCTCCGCGACGTGATGACTGACCGGCGTCAACCGCTCGATCCGCCCCTCGGGCAGGCAGTCGAAGCCCATCTTGAGCTGGAGGTTGGGGATGACCGTCGACAGGTTGGTGTTGCCCGTTCGTTCGCCCAGGCCGTTGAGCGTGCCCTGCACGTGACGCGCTCCCGCCTCGACCGCCGCGATCGAGTTGGCAACCGCACACCCCGTGTCGTCGTGGCAGTGGATGCCGATGGTCGCATCGTGGCGCACGTGTGCCGCAACCTCGGCGACGATCGCGCCGACCTCGTGCGGCAGCGTGCCGCCGTTGGTGTCGCAGAGCACGAGGTGGGTTGCACCGTTGACGACCGCCGCCTCGATCGCACGTAGCGAGAACTCGGGGTTCTCCTGATACCCATCGAAGAAGTGCTCCAGATCGACGAGCACCTGACGCCCCTCACCGTGCAGGAAGCGAACCGAGTCGGCGATCATCGCTGCGCCCTCGTCGAGCGTCGTCTGGAGCGCTTCGACGACCTGGTACTCCGAGGACTTCGCGACGATGCAGACCGCGCCGGTGTCGGCCTCGATCAGGTTGCGGAGCGTGGCGTCGTCGTCGACCTTGCCCCGCGGGCGACGAGTGGACCCGAAGGCGACGAGGGTGGACGTCGAGAGGTCGAGTTCGGTGCGCGCTCGGGCGAAGAACTCGATGTCCTTCGGATTCGCTCCGGGCCAGCCGCCCTCGATGAAGTGCACCCCCAGATGATCGAGCTGGTGTGCGATCTTGAGCTTGTCGTCGACGGTGGCGGTGACGCCCTCGACCTGGAGGCCGTCGCGCAGCGTCGTGTCGAAGACCTCCACGATCGGACGGTCGATCGGACGGGCGTGCGTACGGTCGCGGTCGGCGGAATCGACGGGCATCCCGACGAGTGTGTCGGCCGTCTCGCCGGTCGCCAACCGACCCCCGAGCAGCCCGTCCACAAACCTGCGCGGTCCGACCCGGACAGCGAGTTCGATCGCGCAGAATTCGTCGGTGCGCTGGTGTCGTCGCAGGGGCGCGGCGAACCACACGGGTGCAAGATGTGGAGAGACTGTCGACAGTGCGGTGAACGACGTCTGACGAACTGTGGACGGCACGGTGTCCGACGGTGGATGACGATCGGAATCGGTGGACAACCGAAGAAAGTCCGTGGACAACCCTGTGTCTTCGAAAATAGGCCTTGACCTGGGGTTATGCGGCAGCTTCACTGGAGACCGTTCCGAACAGCGCATGCCGGATCGGACGCACGACGAACTGCTCGGGGTTTCGGCCCAGGGTCGGTACGACGTGTGGTCGGGATGGCGCAGCGAGTGCGGGACAGGGACATATTCATCGAGCCACACGGATGGCGTTCGGGCAACCGGGCGTCGTACGGCTGGCGCCGGCAGCAGGTAACTGTGACGGCGTCGGATCCGACCGGGGCGGTGGGGAACCATCGTCGACGAGGATCTGCTGGCGGCTTCGGGCAACCGGGGTCGGCGGCGGGGTGACCGGTGCTCGGACCGCTTCGGCGGTGCGGGTGCGGGGAGTCGTGGTGCGAGACCGTCGGAGGCGGAGCCACCCCAACTGGCTTCGTCGATGTGGTTTCGATCGGCACCGACGACCGAGGGCACGGGGAACCGGGTCAGCGTGAAACGGTGACGACGGGTCGGTGAGCTGGGCAACCGGCGACTCGACCTGAAAAAGCGGCATCGCCCGCCACGTTCATCCGCTTTCGGGCGGACGGCGCGACGGGCGATGTGAGGTCGTAGAGAAAGCTAACGCTCGAAGGACGACCGATGGTGGATGGTCCCGAACCAGGAACCCCGGGGGTGCGCCGGCTTCGGCCAGGCTGCGCCGCCGGGGTTCTGTCCGTTTTCGGGCGCCCGGTTCGCCCGCTCCTTCATCACCTGCTGAGTTCACAAGCAGCGAGCTGACCCCGGTGCGCACGTCCGCTCGCCGTCCGGGTCGTCGAGGAGATTTCGAAGCAGCTCGGAAACGAGGACAGAACCTGTCCGCGATCGTCCGTACGGTCGCACCCATGGCATCTTCACCCCCACCAGCGATCGACGCCACCGGTCTGGCGAAACGTTTCGGGGAGGTCTGCGCGCTCGACGGCCTCGACCTCGTCGTCCCCGCCGGGACCGTCCTCGGCCTGCTCGGACCGAACGGCGCCGGCAAGACCACCGCCGTCTCGATCCTCACGACGCTCCTCGAGCCCGACGCGGGGACCGCCACCATCGCCGGCGCCGACCTCGCCAAACAACCCCGCCTCGTTCGTGAGCGCATCGGACTCTCCGGTCAGTACGCCGCCGTCGACGAGGTGCTGACCGGGCGCGAGAACCTCGTCATGATCGGCCGGCTCTACCACCTCGGTCGACAGCGGGCGGCCGAACGCGCCGATCGGCTGCTCGATCGCTTCGGTCTCGCCGACGCCGGGAACCGGCCGGTGAAGGGCTACTCCGGCGGCATGCGCCGCCGACTCGACCTGGCCGGTGCCCTCGTCGCCGCTCCACCGGTCCTGTTCCTCGACGAACCCACGACCGGCCTCGATCCGCGTAGTCGCCTCGAGCTGTGGGCGGTGATCCGTGAACTGGTCGCCGACGGGACCACGCTGCTCCTCACGACCCAGTACCTCGAGGAAGCCGATCAGCTCGCGGACGACATCGTCGTCATCGATCGCGGCCGAGCGATCGCCCGCGGCACGACCGACGACCTCAAGAGCCAGGTCGGCGGCGAACGGATCGAGGTCGTCGTTCGCTCCGAGGAGGCACTCGCCGAGGCCGAGGTCGTCCTCGCTCGGCACTCGATCGCCGCGTCGACCGACGCCGTCGAGACCCGACCGGCCACGCGAACGCTCCTCGCACCCGTCGCCGACGGGCTCGGCGTGCTGTCCGCAGTGATCGACGACCTCCGCCGGTCAGGAATCGACGTGTCCGACATCGGCCTCAGGCGACCCACCCTCGACGACGTCTTCCTCACGCTCACCGGCCACACGACCGAGGACGGATCGACGAGCGAGGACACCGAGGTGCCGAACGCACCCGATGCGCCAGACAGCCCTCGCCACGCCGACTCCGACCACCGGAAACCGGACACCGTCCACGCCGCCACCGGCACCCGACACACGAACCCGATCGAGGCATCGTCATGACCATCACCGACACGACCACCGACCGAGTCGAACACGCCGGATCCCGGGTGACCCCGTCGGGTGGATTGGCCCATGCAGCCAACGACATCGCCGTGGTCGCCCGACGCAACGTCATCAAGATCACACGGGTCCCCGAGGTGCTCGTGTTCGTCCTGCTGTCACCGATCATGTTCGTGCTGCTGTTCGCCTACGTGTTCGGCAACTCGATCGACATCGACGGAGTCAGCTACCGCGAGTTCCTGATCGCCGGCATCTTCGCTCAGACCGTTGCGTTCGGAGCGACGTTCACCGGTGCCGGCATCGCCGAGGACATGCAGAAGGGCATCATCGACCGATTCCGGTCGCTGCCGATGTCGCGGTCGGCGGTGCTCGCCGGCCGCACGATCAGCGACGTGATCTACAACGTCTTGTCCCTCGCGATCATGTCGATCACGGGCCTGTTGGTCGGGTGGAGGATCCGCGGGTCGATCCTCGAGGCGATCGGCGGCTTTCTCCTGCTGCTGGCGTTCGCGTACGCACTCTCGTGGGTCATGGCCTACGTGGCGCTCCACGTGCCGAGCGTCGAGGTGATCAACAATGCGTCGTTCATGGTCATCTTCCCGCTGACGTTCATCGCGAACACGTTTGTCCCGTCGGACGACCTTCCGGGTCCGCTCAGGGCGTTCGCGGAGTGGAACCCGGTGTCGGCCGTGACGCAGGCCTCGCGCGAGCTGTTCGGCAACATCCCGCCCGGCACACCGCAACCCGACGCCTGGCCGCTCGCCAACCCGGTCGTGTACACCTTGCTGTGGTCGGTTGCGATCGTCGCCGTGTTCGCCCCGCTGAGCGTGCATCGCTACGCCACGCGAGCCAAGGGCTGAGGGTGATACCACCGTCCGATCGGGCCGGCCCCGGCAACGTGATCGACACGAGCGCTGACGACAGTGTCTCGCGGCGTGCCGTCGACCCGACCGGCCGCGTGCTCGAGCTGCTGTCGCTGCTGCAGAGCCACCGCCGCTGGACGAGCCCCGAGCTCGCCGAGCGGCTCGGGATCACGGTACGCACGGTCCGCCGAGACATCGATCGATTGCGCACCCTCGGCTATCCGGTCGACGCAGCTCCCGGCGCCGCCGGCGGCTACCGGCTCGCGGCCGGCACCCATCTGCCACCGTTGCTGTTCGACGACGACGAAGCGGTCGCGATCGGCGTCGGGCTGCTCACCGCGACGACGACGCCACTCGCCGGCATCGAGACCACCGCGCTCCGAGCACTGGCGAAGCTCGAGACGCTGCTGCCGGACCGGTTGCGCCGACGGTTGACGGCGATCAACGCAGCGGCGTCGGTCCACCGGTGGGGTGATGCGTCCGAGACGGTCGAGATGGAGTCGTTGACGTCGATCACCACCGCCTGCCGCGATCGCGAGGAACTGCGATTCGAGT
>JBCBDK010000009.1:0-18639 GCA_038529675.1 Actinomycetota bacterium | reverse complement strand
GGTCGTTCTTGTTTTTGAGTCGTGTTCTGTTCCGATCTGGGGCTTCTCGGGATGAAGGCGCACTTCCTGCAGGACGAGGTCGGCCAGGTGCTCGAAGCGCAGTCGATCTCGGCCGGGCTGGACTATCCCGGTGTCGGACCGGAGCACTCGAACCTTGCCCACGTCGAACGTGCCGAGTACTTCCCGGTGACCGACGAGATGGTGGTCGACGCGTTCCAGGTGCTGTCGCGACGCGAGGGCATCATTCCCGCACTCGAGTCGGCGCACGCGATCGCATGGGTGATCGCCAACGCCGACTCCCTCGCCGGTCAGAACGTCATCGTCAACATGTCGGGCCGCGGCGACAAGGACGTCGCCCAGGTCCGGGCACTGCTGGAAGGACACCACGCATGAGCGACACGATCTCTGAGCCCGTCACTCCGCCCGTCTCGCTGCAGGCGCACCTCACCGCGCGGCGCGACGAGGGTCGGAAGCTCCTCCTGCCGTACGTGACGGCCGGCGTCGTTCCCGACTGGGTCGAGCTCGTCGACGCCGTGATCGAGGCCGGCGCGGATGCGGTCGAGATCGGGATCCCGTTCTCCGACCCGGCGATGGACGGGCCGACGATCCAGCAGGCATCAGATCAGGCGCTCGGCAACGGCATCACGCCGGCGGGTGCACTCGACGCGCTCCGCGGCCGAGAGTTCGGGGTGCCGCTGATCGCGATGACGTACTACAACCTCGTGTACCGGCACGGCCCGGCGCGCTTCGCCGCCGACCTCGCCGCAGCGGGGCTGTCGGCCACGATCCTGCCCGATCTCCCGATCGAGGCGGCAGGGGAGTGGGAGGCCGCCGCAGCGGCCCACGGGATCGAGAACGTCTTGCTCGCCGCTCCGGTCTCGAGCGACGAGCGGCTGGCGATGCTCGGCGAACGCACGCACGGATTCCTCTATGCGGTGAGCACGATGGGCACAACGGGCGAACGCGACCAGCTCGACACCGCGGCGTCGGTGCTCGCACGTCGGATCAAGGCCGTGACCGACGTGCCGGTGCTGATCGGCTTCGGCATCTCCACGCCCGACCACGCGGTCACCGCCGCACGAGTCTCCGACGGGGTCATCACGGCATCGGCGCTCATGCGCACGCTCCTCGACGGCGGCTCGATCGACGACGTCGCGAAGCAGGTGGCCGCCATGCGCGCCGCGCTCGACGCCTGAGCGCGGCCTCGTCCAGCGTCACGGTCGACTCCCCGGTCGCCGCGCCGTGGTGACGTACGGCCCGCCGATGTCGGGATGAACGTGAGGTGCATGGCGGTTGAAGCACGTACGGTTGCGTTTCGCAGGAGTGCCCGGATGACGACCGCCGACGAACAGATCATCGACTTCACCGTCGATGGCATGACGTGCGGCTCGTGCGCGGCCCGGGTGCAGCGAGCGCTCAACAAGCGTGACGACGTGGTCGAGGCCGAGGTGAACGACGCGACCGGTCGGGCCCGCCTCGAACTCGCGCCCGGTGCCGACCTCGAGGACGTCAGCGCCACCGTCGTCAAAGCCGGCTACACCCCGATCGATCTGGATCGAGCTGCCACGTCGGCGCCGCCGTCGACCGCAGCCTCATCACGAGCCGCCGGACTCCGGTTCGAAGGCCGATCCGACGAACGAGCCCTCCGCCGGCGACGCACGACCGTCCGAGCCGGCCGGTGCGTCGCGCTCGGACCACGACGCCGTCGAGCAGCGGAGCTGGCGGTGGCGGATGCTCACCGCGGCGCCGGTGGCGGTGTTCACGGTCTCGACCATGTTCTTCCACGACGTCGCGATGGAGACGACGTTCCACCCCCGTACCCCCGAACCCGCCGACGACCGAGAGGCCGCCCGCACATGACCACGACGCACGTGCTGAACGTTCCCGAGATGACCTGCGATCACTGCAAGGCGGCGATCGAGTCCGAGGTGACCTCGGTCGATGGTGTCGAACGTGTCGACGTCGATCTCGACGCGAAGATCGTCACGGTCGCGGGCGGTGCACTCGAGGCGGTCGTCGCAGCCATCGACGAAGCCGGCTTCGACGTCGCGTCCTGAGCCGTTCCCATGACGGCGACGCTCCAACAGCTCCTTGCCGAGTACGACCGAGCGCTCGCGTACACGCACGATCTCGTCGCCGACCTGAGCGCAGAGGAGGTCGCATGGCGGCCGAACGAGCGGTCGTCGGCCATCGGCTGGCACCTCGGCCACCAGCCCGCCGTCGCACACTTCATGGTCCGCAACCTCACCGCAGCGGAGCCGAGTATCGACGCGGAACTGGATGCGCTCATGGACTCCGCCACCGCCGAGCCCGACCGAGGTGCGCTTCCCGAACTCGATCGACTGTGGGGCTACCGCGACGCCGTCGCCGAACGCGTGCGCTTCAACGTCGAACGCATCGACCGCGGCGACGTGGGCGCCCCGGCCCAGCTCCGTGTGATCGCCGGCGGACTGCTGACCGCAGTCATCAACCACGAGTACCAGCACAGCCAGTGGATCGGTGAAGTGCGAGTCGACGCCCACGGCCGCGACCTCCCGACGAGGCCGACCTCGCCGCTGCTCACCACGATCGACGGCTACCTCGTCGTCACCTGACGACGAGGGCGCGAGTCGGCGTTTACCGCCGTCCGCACTGCGGTGCCTCAGAAGAGGTTGGGTCGGGGCCGGTACGGCTCCTCGAGCGCGGCGACCTCGTCGTCGGAGAGCTTGATGTCCAGCGCGGCGACCGCGTCGTCGACGTGCTGCAGCCGGCCGGCACCGACGATCGGTGCGGTCACCGCCGGATTGCGCAGCACCCACGCCAGCGCGAGCTGCGCCATCGGCACACCCCGCTCGGTGGCGACGCGCTCGAGCGCGTCGACGATCGGCTGCTCGAGTTCGTCGTCCGCCCGCGCCGGAATCGACGGGTCGGATTCCGACCGCACCGTGGTCGATCCCCACGGCCGCGCCAACTTGCCGCGGCCGAGCGGACTCCACGGCATCGTGCCGACGCCCTGATCGACACAGAGCGGCTGCATCTCGCGTTCCTCCTCGCGGTGGAGCAGTGAGTAGTGATTCTGCATCGACACGAACTGCGACCACCTCCGCAACTCGGCCGTGTACTGCATCTTCGAGAACTGCCACGCCCACATCGACGACGCACCGATGTAGCGCACCTTGCCCGACGTGACCGCCGCGTCGAGCGCCGCCATCGTCTCCTCGACCGGTGCCCGATCGTCGAACCGATGGATCTGGTAGAGGTCGATGTAGTCGGTGCCGAGGCGGCGGAGGCTGTGCTCGAGTTCGGTGAGGATCGCCTTGCGCGAGAGCCCGCGGGAGTTCCGTCCGCGTCGCATCGGGAAGTAGACCTTCGTCGCGATCACGACCTCGTCGCGGTCTGCCATCGCACCGAGGAGCGAGCCGACGATCTCCTCACTGGTCCCGGCCGAGTAGGCGTTGGCCGTGTCGAAGAAGTTGATGCCGGCATCGAGGGCACGCTCGATGATCGGTCGGGTGCCGTCGCGATCGAGGCTCCACTCGTGGATGCCCGGCGTGTCGCCGCCGAAGCTCATGCACCCGAGGCAGATGCGCGAGACCTCCAGCCCCGATCGTCCGAGACGCGTGTACTCCATGGCGGGCTCCTCTGTTCCTGGTGACGCTCCGGCTGCCGATCACCGGGGTGGGTCGCGTCATGATGGCAGGGCACGACCGCGCCGCCCGCGAGGAGGGCGGTGACCCGACCCGACGAGGGGGACCCACATGGCCGTCGATCGATTCCCGGTGGAAGCCAGCCACATCATGATGTTCGCGAGGTCGATCGGTGATTCGAACCCGGTCTACGCGAGCGAGCCCGAAGCAGCGGGCACCGAACTCGGTCGGATGATCGCGCCGCCGACGTTCGCCCAGGCGAGCGCACAGTTCGATCCCGACTATCCGCTGCGCCCGAAGATCGGCAGACCGTGGTTCGGGTCGGGCGCCACACCGACCGGTGCGGTGTCTGGCAGCGCCGGGAGCGGTTCGAGCGACGACACCAGGGCCGAGGCGGGCGGCAACAAGGGCGTGCTCCACGCAGAGCAGCACTTCGAGTACCACCGCCACATCGGCCCCGGCGACGTGCTGACCGCCACGACCCGTCCGGGCGACTCGTGGGAGAAGCAGAGCAAGCGGGCCGGCACGCTGAAGTTCACCGAGTCGATCACCGAGTACCGCGACCAGCATGGCGAACTCGTCATCACCGCCCGAGGGATCGGCGTCCAGACCGAACGTCCGGTCGAGAACTGACCGCCGGACCCACGAGATCGAGCACGCAGGAGACGACACGATGACACTCACCGCTTCGGACCTCGCCGTCGGCGACACCAAGACCGAGGTCCTCACCGAGGACCTCACCCGTACCCAGATCGTGCAGTACGCCGGTGCGTCGGGCGACTACAACCCGTTGCACACCGACGACCTGTTCACCCGCGAGGTCGCCGGCTATCCCGGCGTGTTCGCGCACGGGATGCTCACCATGGGCATGACCGGCAGGATCCTCACCGACTGGGTCGGCGACGGTCGGCTGACTCGCTACGGCGTCCGATTCGTCAGCCAGGTCTGGCCGGGCGACCGGCTCACCGCCACGGCGACGGTGACCGCAATCGACGGCGACACCGTCGAGTTCGACGTCGTCACGGTCAACCAGCACGACGCCCCGGTCGTCACCGGCACCGCAGCTGCTCGACTCGGCTGATCGGTCGGCGGAACGGCCGGCGCGTCACCGCGCAGATCTCATCAGGCCGTTGCTCACCGCCGCACGTGACCGCGGCGGGCCACCTGATGCAGGCCGGCTGCGACACCGACGACCAGGCCGACGACGGGTCGCCGAGTCACCGCACCGGACGTCCTCGCCGCCGCCGCACCGACGAACGCGCAGGTGACGACGTGGCTCCGACGGGTCCGGCGCCCGTCGGCACCCGCATCCTCGTCGGCGACACCGAGCATTGCGCCACCGATCAGCGTGGCGGCCACCGTTGCGCCGATCGCGGCCGGTTTCGTCGCGGCGATCGCGACCGTGGCGAGGCCGACGCCGACCTGGTACCTCGTCATCCATCCGGGGTGATGATCGGGCGCGCAGTCGAAGCCGGTGGCCGGCGGAGGGCTGCCGGCGATCTCGCGTCGGTTGTAGGAGATGAAGTCGTACACGGGTCGCCCCCACCGCAGGACGAGTGGATGGCGGAACCACCAGGCGAGCAGCGGCACCCGGTCCGCGAGCAGCGCACCGAGGCCGTCGAGTCCGTATCGAACGGTGCGCGAGGTGGGGTCGATGATCGGGATCTCGTGGCGGGCTCGGTCGAGATCGAGCACGTCACCGTAGGTGTCGAGTGCGGTGCTGAACGGCGTCCGACCCGACCAGCCGAGGGCGTCGAAGGCGCCGGTGTAGACCTTGCACATCGGGCAGCTGTCGTCGAACACGAGCGTCGGCCGCGCGTCGCCGCCGCCCGGGAATGCGACATCCGTGATGGTGGTCGACTCGGCGTCGGGTGCACCGCCGGTCGGCGGAGTGTGTTCGGCTGCATCGGCCACACCTCGACCGTAGGAGCGCTGCGGACGCTCGCGCCACACGTGTCGTACGAATGACATACCTGTCGTTTCCATGACGCTCATGTTGCGAAAAGATGACGAACAGGGTAGAACAGGCGGTCTGAGCTTCGGCCCCGCCGTGTTCCGCCGTGGTGCGGACATGTGCCCGGGCGTCGAGTTGGGCGACACGGCACATGAGCGGCAGACGACGACACCACCACGATCCGGATCATCGTGCGGGCGAACGACCGGGCGATCTCCCGGACGACGGTGGGGAACGCGACCCCTGGTCGGCCTTTGGCGCGAGTGGCGACCGGTCCGCCGACACCGAGGAGGACGACTTCTGGGGCGACTTGCCCGACTGGTCGGGGACGGCGTCGACGGCCCGGCGAACGGGACGCAGCTTGATCGGTGGCGTCGACCCCGATGGGGTGTCCGCACTGGACGAACCCGCCGACCCGACGCCGATCGGCGCTCCCCGCACGACGGGTCGAACGGGTCTGACCGACGCGGTGCGTGGCGCCTGGAACGGACTGCTCGGTACCGGTGCCGAGCCGACACGTGAGCACCGGCGAGTCGAGGCGGTGCCGGCCGCCCCCCTCGACGGCATCGGAGTGTTCGACGATCTCGACGACCTGCGCCCCGATGGTCGGCCCGCCGCAACGGGCGAACCTGGGGATCGCGAGTCGAGTGCTCCGCGGGCCGCCGCGGTGGCCGACGCCGCCGACATCGAGGCGTCCGAACCCGCTGGTGCGGGTGACGGGTCGCCTGCGGAATCGACGCCGATCCGCGGGCTCGAACGTCGCTGGCTCGCCGAGGCCGCCGCGGCGGACCGTGATCATCGCTCGCCGCTCGACCCGCTGTTGATCCGCATCGGCGCGGTCGTGATCGTCGCCTGCCTCGCGATCCCGGCGTTTTTCGCCGTGCTCGGTGGTGGCGACGACGACGGGTCGCTCTCGTCGGATCGATCGACCGGCGCCCCGGTCGGCGCAGGCGTCGGCGCCGTCCTCCCGCCCACGTCCGGTTCCGCCCCTGCGGTGCCGGCCACCGACGCACCGATCGACCCGGCGAGCCTGCCGCCGGCCACCCCAGTGGTCACCGCCGTGCCCGACACCGCGCTCGCCGAGCCGACCTCGAGCCCGCTCACCGCCGCCGACCCGGTCCAGGCGGAGAGCGCCGCCAAGACCACCGACGACGTGACCGCCGACGCTGCTGCGACCGCCGCGGTCGATGCCCCGACCGACGGTGCGGCGCCGAGCCCTGCGCCCGTCGATCGCGTCGACGCCGTCGAGGAGCCTGCCGCCGCTGATCGCCCTGCGGCGCGCGTCGACCCGCCGCCGTGTCCCATCTCGTACACCGTCGTCGACGGCGACTTCTGGATTCGGCTCGCCGAGGCTGCCGGGGTCGAACTCGCCGATCTGCTCTCCGTGAACAACTCGACCGTCGACACGCCGCTGTTCGCGGGCGCCGAGATCTGCCTCCCTGCCGGTGCGACCACGCCGGCACCGCCGACCACCGTTGCGCCGACCACCGTTGCGCCGACCACCGAATCGCCGACGACGATCCCACCGACCACCGAGCCGCCGACCACCGAGCCGCCCGGGCCGGAGGACATCAAACAGATCATCCGTGACGTCTGGCCCGACGAGCTCGAGGACCGCGCACTCGAGATCGCCTTCCGCGAGAGTCGGTTCGACCCGCGGGCCAAGAACTTCTGCTGCTACGGCCTCTTCCAGATCTATTGGGAGGTGCATGACGTGTGGCTCGTCGACCTCGGCATCACGTCGGCATCGCAGCTGTACGACCCCGAGACCAACGCCCGAGCCGCCTACGCCCTGTACCAGCGTGCCGGTGGTTGGGGCCCGTGGCAGGTCGGCTGACCCGTCATCCGACGGCAGGTCACGACCCGGCGGTGACGTGAATCTCGTCGGCGCGATCGGGATCGTTCCCGTCTAGACTGTGGCCCGCCTCCGGGCACCAGCGCTCGTAGCTCAATGGATAGAGCACTTGACTACGGATCAAGCGGTTGGGAGTTCGACTCTCTCCGAGCGCGCTGACAGCGCCTCGGCTGATCGTCCACACGATCGGCCGAGGCTCTGGCACTTTTCGGCCAAGTGTCGCGATCCTCCGGCCGTCAGGTGCCAACCTGAACCGGTGACGACGCTTCAGTCATCGGCGTGCGGTGCCGATACTCCGGCATGAGGCTCGTCCGCCTTGCCGCGCTGTTCGGCAGTCTCATGTTGCTGACAGCAACCGTCGTGCTCCTCGTCGAACGACGAGGCGACGTTCGCGCGGACCAGACCGCACGAGCGAATGCCGCTGCCGATGCTGCGCTGGTGTCGGCCGACGCCATCGTGCGCGCGGCGACCGCCGACGTCGTCGACGCCTTGGACTCGCTCGCGAGCCCGTCGGGCACCGCCGGCGACGCAGCGGCCGACCGCTCGATCGAGCAGGCCGCCTCCCGGCTCGGCAACTTGACCGCCGGCTCGGCTGCCTGCATCGCCGACCTCTTCGAGTCGTCGTGCTCGGGGAACGATCTCCGGGCGCTCGACCTCGCCGGCGCCCTGCTCGCCGAGGCCGACGCGGGCGACGTGGTGCTCGGCGTCGACGCGTCGACCGACTCGGTCATCGTCGTCGGGCGCGGGAAACGACCGAGTGCGGACGACCCCGAACCGGCATCGGCGATTCTGTCCGTCCCGTTCGTCGACCTGCTCTCGATGACGGCTCGCACCCAGGCCGATCGGGCCGGGGCCGAGGTGGCGGTGCTCGTCCTCGACACCCCGGCGATCGACGGCCGCACCGAACTCGGCGTGATCGATGGTCGTCGGATCGTGTCCGAGACGCTTGCCGGCCCGTTCACGATGGGTGCGCTCGCACTCACGTCGGCGGTCGACGGCGACGTCGGCACCTTCGGCGGATCGCCCAGCTTCTTCGCGCTGCTCATCGGGCTCGGATCGGTACTGCTGGTCCTCGCCGGCGGCACGTTCCTCGCCGACCGCCGCAACCTCGAGGAGCAGGCCACCACCGATCAACTCACCGGGCTGGTGAACCGCCGCGAGTTCGAACGCGTCGCCGCCGAGGCGGTCGAGCTGGCCGACCGGTTCGGCACGGGCCTGACCGTGATGGTCATCGACCTCGACGGGTTCAAGCAGATCAACGACACGCTCGGCCACCAGTACGGCGACCTCGTGCTGAAGGGCGTTGCTGATCGACTCGTGAGCGCGGTCCGCGACACCGATGTCATCGGCCGGTGGGGCGGCGACGAGTTCGTCGCGCTGCTGCCCGGCCTCGACGAGACCACCGCGATCCGTTCCAGCGCCGACCGCATCACGACGTCGCTGACGTCGTCGCCGGTCGTCCACGACACCGTGGTGCGGGCCAGCATCGGTGCGGCCGCGTTCCCGCGTCACGGCGCGGACCTCGACAGTCTGATCCGGACCGCCGACGCAGCGATGTACGCGGCGAAGTCGACCGGTGTCTCTCACCGCGTCGCCGACGCCGAGCTCGCCCGCCGGGCGAGCGGCCTGGACGAGGACACGGAGCTGCCGCCGCCGGGCGAGACCGACGCTGCGGTCGTGACCTCCGATTACGTCGGCCCCGACCGACGCCACTCGACCCAGACCGACGTCGTCCCCTCCGACGCCGACTGACACCCGCCTGAGTTGGATTCCTGCTCGGGGACGAAATCCAACGTCTGGCACCGCGTGTCACGTGTTGGATTCCTGCTCGGGGACGAAATCCAACGCTGCGTCGGCTGGCCCTACACTCGCGCCGTGCCCACGGACGTGATGACCTCGAAGCTGGACGGGTTCGGGACGACCATCTTCGCCGAGATGTCCGCCCTCGCCATCGAGACCGGCGCGATCAACCTCGGCCAGGGCTTCCCCGACACCGATGGCCCCGCCGAGGTGCTCGACGCCGCAGTCGAGGCGATCCGCAGCGGCGTCAATCAGTACGCACCCGGCCCCGGGAACCCCGACCTCCGCGCAGCGATCGCCGAACACCAGCGCCGCTGGTACGCGATCGATCTCGACCCGGCGACCGAGATCACCGTGACCGCCGGTGCGACCGAAGCGCTCGCCGGTGCACTGCTCGGCATGCTCGACGCCGGCGACGAGGTCGTCGTGTTCGAGCCGATGTACGACAGCTACCAGGCCGGCATCGCCCTCGCCGGCGCGGTCGCAGCGCCGGTGCTCCTCGCCCCGGGTGACGACGGCAGGTACCACTTCGACCCCGACGAGCTCCGCGCGGCGGTCACCGACCGCACCAAGCTGATCCTGCTCAACACGCCGCACAACCCGACCGGGAAGGTGTTCGACCGGGCGGAGCTCGACCTCGTCGCCGAGGTCGCGAACGAACACGACCTCGTCGTGGTCACCGACGAGGTGTACGAACACCTCGTCTTCCCCGGTCATCAGCACATCCCGATCTCGACGCTGCCCGGTATGGCCGAACGCACGCTCACCATCTCGTCGGGCGGCAAGACGTTCCACACCACCGGTTGGAAGATCGGTTGGATGACCGGCCCCGCCGAGCTCGTCACTGCGGCCCGCACGGCCAAGCAGTTCCTCACGTTCACGAACGGGGCACCGTTCCAGCCGGCGATCGCGGCGGGTCTGCGCCTCCCCGAGGCCTACTTCGAGACCCTCCGCTCGAGTCTGCTCGCCACCCGGGATCGGCTGGCCGATGCCCTGCGCGCTGCAGGGTTCATCACGTACGTCCCCGATGCGACCTACTTCGTCACCGCCGACATCCGCCCGGTCCGACCCGACGGCGACGGCACCGCGTTCTGCTGGTCGTTGCCGGAAGACGCCGGCGTGGTGGCCGTGCCCAACGAGGTGTTCTACGCGAACCCCGAACACGGCCGGCACCTCGTGCGCTTCGCGTGTTGCAAGCGGCCCGAGGTGATCGACGAGGCGGCCGAACGTCTCCGGGCTGCGTTCGTGGAGGGCGGAGCGTGAGCACGCTTCGGGTGGCGGTCGTCCAACACGACATCGTCTGGTTCGACCGCGACGCGAACTTCGATCGGCTCCGCCCGATGATCGCCGGCGCCGCAGCAGCGGGGGCGGAGTTCGTCGCGCTGACCGAGACGTTCTCGACCGGCTTCGGCTTCGCAGAGGACGGGATCGGCGAGCCCGAGGACGGTCCGTCGGCGCACTTCCTGCGTGAGCAGGCGGCCGAGCACGGCATCTGGATCGGCGGTTCCTGCCCGGAGATCGCACCGGGTGGCACGCTGCCGTCGAACGTGTTCGTGCTGGCCGGTCCCGACGGAACGACACACCGATACCGCAAGATCCATCCGTTCTCCCACTCGGGCGAAGACCGCCACGTCGTCGCCGGTACCGACCATGTCCAGGTCGAGGTGAACGGCGTCCGCCTCACGCTGTTCGTCTGTTACGACCTGCGGTTCGCGGACGAGTTCTGGGCGACGGGTCCGACGACCGATGCGTTCGTCGTCGTCGCCAACTGGCCCGGCAAGCGCCGCCATCACTGGTCGACGCTGCTCCGGGCCCGAGCGATCGAGAACCAGTGCTACGTCGTCGCCGCCAATCGGATCGGTACCGACGACTACGGGCTCGAACACACCGGCGACAGCGTCGTGATCGACCCGCTCGGCGCAGTGCTGGTCGAAGCCGCCGGCGCCGAGACCGTGCTCCACGCGACGATCGACACCGACCATGTCGCGAGTACGCGAGATCACTTCCGCTTCCTCCAAGACCGCCGCTGAGAACACTCGGGGTCGGAGTCGCTCCGTTCTCGGAGAACGCGGTGACTCCGACCCCGAGTGTTCTCGGAGAACGCGGTGACTCCGACCCCGGGCGTTCTCGGAGAACGCGGTCACTCCGACCCCGAGTGTTCTCGGAGAACGCGGTGACTCCGACCCCGAGTGTTCTCAGGGGGTGAGGCGGAGGGACATCATGCTGCACTCGATGTTCTTGGAGGCGAGGCGTCCGATCTCGGTGAAGCCGAGCCGGTCGTGGAACCGCAGCGACGGCTCGTTCGGCGGATCGGCGTTGACCTCGAGGGTGAGCACCCCGAGCGCCGGATGGTCGCGACGCATGCGCTCGAACACCTCGCCGTAGAGCGCTCTCCCGAGTCCACGCCCCTGGAACCGGGCGTCGAAGGCGACCCGGTCGAGGTACATCGCATCGTCGTGGCGTTCCATGAACCACCGGTAGTTCACCGAGTCGTACGGCGCATCGGGCCCGAGAACGAGGCAGAAACCGGCGATCTCGGCGGCTGCGATCTCGTCGACCGCGGCCTCGTCGACGGCAGCCTCCACCACGAGTGCCATCGCCGACCAGTCGACGATCGCTGCGAGTCGGTCGGCGTCGACCGGGCCGACCTCGGGCACGTTGGCGACGTTGATCTCGAGGAGGCGAGGAAGGTCCGACTCGTGCACGTCGCGGATCAACACGGGCGAAACCCTAGGGGTCGGTCGAACATGTCGGCGCGGTGGCTCGTATCCTTCGATCATGTTGTTCCAGCGCAAGATCGAGATGGTCGAGGAGTCGGCGGCCCTCCCCGGTCGCACCGACCAGACCATGCCGGTGCCCGAGACGCACCATGTGAACGGCAACCCGCTCGTCGGCCCCTGGCCCGACGGCTTCGAGGTCGCCATCGTCGGAATGGGCTGCTTCTGGGGCGCCGAGCGCAAGTTCTGGGAAGCCGACGGCGTGTACTCCTCCTTCGTGGGCTACGCCGGCGGCTACACGCCGAACGCCACCTACGAGGAGGTGTGCTCGGGCCGCACCGGGCACACCGAGGCCGTCGGCGTCGTGTTCGACCCGACGGTCATCTCGTACGAGCAGATCCTGCGCATCTTCTGGGAGAACCACGACCCGACCCAGGGCATGCGCCAGGGGAACGACTCCGGCACGCAGTATCGCAGCGCGATCTACACCACGTCCGACGCCCAGGCGGAGGCCGCCCGCACGAGTCAGGCGATGTACCAGGCCGAACTCACTGCGGCGGGCTACGGCGAGATCACGACCGAGCTCGACTCGATCGACGTCGACACCGAGTTCTTCTACGCCGAGCCGTACCACCAGCAGTACTTGTCGAAGAACCCGATGGGCTACTGCGGCATCGGCGGGACCGGCGTCAGCTGCCCCATCGGTCTCACGTCCTGACGGGCCCCGCACGCGCGCGCCTTCCGGCGCGACCTGGGTGCGTTGCGCACGATGCCGAACTAGTGTGCGCCGGGTCGGGACACCGACGTGACCGCATCACTGCACATCAAGGAGTTATCCATGGGCATCTTCGACAAGGCCAAGGACGTCGCCGGCAAGGCCAAGGACAAGGTCGACGACGTCGTCGAGAAGAACGCGGACAAGATCCCCGATCCGATCGAGAAGGTCTACGACAAGGTCAGCGACACCGCCGAGAAGATCATCCCCGGCGAGGACGGCAAGGACGAGGCCGAGGGCTGACCCGACCCGACCCCTCACCCGAGGGAGTCACGCCGGTTCGGGTGCATCCCAACCGGCTGATCTGATCGCCGACCCGTCGGCATCCAGGTGGCGACCCGCCCAGCGCAGTGCGCCGGGCGTCGCCGACAATCGAGCGATCACACTCTGCATCGGGGTGCCGTCGAGATCCTCGACGGCACCCCGTGCCGCGTAGTGGGGGTCGTCGGCGATGTCGGCCATGTCGAGCACCGGCCCGATCGCGGCCTGCGCCTCGGTGAATGCGTCGAGCACCTCGGTCTGCGTCCGGTCGGCACACCACGCGGCCATCAACGACTCGACCTCGTCGCGGTGCGACGTACGCCCCTCGAACGACGTGAACCGTTCGTCGTCGCCGGCACCGAGCAGCTCCATCACCCGCGCCGCGACGGAATCGCTGCTCGTCGAGATCGCCACCCACCGGCCGTCGGCGCACCGGTAGGTGCCGCGAGGCACCGAGTAGGGCAGGCCGGAGCCGAGGCGTGGCTGCTGCTCGCCCGTCACCCCGTACAGCGAGGCGAGCGGCCCCATCAGCTGGAACATCGTCTCGAGCAGGTTCGAGTCGACCACCTGGCCGACACCCGACCGCAGCGCCACCATCGTCGCGAAGGCTGCGGCGAGGCCGGTCGCCTCGTCCGTCAATGCGATCGGCGGGAGCAGCGGCTGGCCGTCCGCCTCGCCGTTGAGCGCCGCGAAGCCCGACATCGCCTCGGCGATCGTGGCGAAGCCGGGCCGTGACGCGTACGGCCCGTCCTGGCCGAATCCACTGATCCGGGTGATCACCAGCTCCGGCCGACGTGCGAGGAGCACATCCGGGCCGATCCCGAGCCGCTCCATCGTCCCCGGCCGTCCGTTCTCGACGAGCACGTTCGCCGAGTCCATCAGATCGAGCAGCACCTCACGGTCCGCATCGTCCTTCAGGTCGAGGACGATCGTCCGCTTGTTGCGGTTCACGACCTTCCACCACAGCCCCTGGCCGTCGCGCGGGTCGCGCCATGCCATGTTGCGCAGGCTGTCACCGCCCGGGCGCTCCACCTTGATGACGTCGGCACCGAAGTCGGCGAGGTAGCGAGCGCAGTTCGGCCCGGCCAGCACGGTCGACAGGTCGATGACCCGGAGGTCGGCGAGCGGACCGGCGTTCGTCATGCCCCGATCTTGGCCCGTCCGGGTGGTCGCCCGGGGCTCCGACGCGCGTGACCAGGTGTTTTCTCAAGAGTTCGTCGCTTTGCATTCGCCTGACACTCCGCAGGGAAACCGCTGACCGTGCTGTCTCTACCTTGCTGGGTGATGTTCAAGCGGACCCACCAGCAGACCGATACAACGGCCATGCGAACCACTCCCGACGCCGCGCCACCGGAGCAGGGTCCCGACTCGCGTCGGGACGCCGGCTTCACGCTCGCCGAGAACCTGATCGCCATGGCGCTCATGTCGACGATCGTCCTGACCCTGATCCTCGGGACCTGGGTCGTCATCCGCACGTCGAAGCAGAACGACGAGCTCGCGAAGATCGAAGCGGTGCTCGGCAGCGCCGCCGACCGCATCGCCAACTACCGCTACATCCCCTGCCCGGAGAACGTGACGGCCGGCGGGTACGAGGAGATCGGGTCCGCCGCCACCGCCGGTGTCGGCTGGGCGCCCGAGACCGTCTCGATCAGTCGGTACGAGTACTGGGACGTCGACGCCGACGCCTGGACCGACTCCAACGCGATCGATGCCAGCGGTGACTGCAACACCCAGGTCGGTCTGACGACCGCCGCCACGCTGCAGAAGGTCACCGTCACCGTCACCACCCCCGATGGGGGCAAGAGCCGTTCGATGGAGGTCGTCAAGGCCGACATCCGACCCACGGAGGTCAAAGATGAAACTCAGGTCCCCTGATTCCCGAGCGCCCGAGGCGCGGGAAGCACAGCAGCAGGCCGATCGCGGTTTCACGCTGCTCGAGTTGCTGATCAGCACCACGCTGTCCGGCGTGCTCATCGTGGCGATCGCCACGGCGTTCACGGTCATGCTGAGCTCGCAGGGCAACGCCGGCGACCGACTGGCGATCTCGAAGGACGTGACCTTCGTGCAGACCTGGTTGCCGCTCGATCTGTCGTCGGCGCTCGAGACCACCGACCTCTCGGACGAGACCGAACTGGACGCAGAGCTTGCGAGCTACGCGGCACCGATCGGCGACATGTCGTACAACCACACGTTCGTCGACTCGACCAACGTGCTGACGATCGTGCGCCCCGACCTCGAGCGGTACGGCGACTACTTCCTCGTGACGTACCGCTACGAGCAGCGTGGCGAGGACTGGCGCCTCATCCGCTACGAGATCCGCAACCCGGGCACCGCCAGCGAGACCATCTCGGTCGTCGGCGTCGCCCACGAGCTCCCGGCTCCCCCTGAGCCGGATCCGAGCGACCCGTCGGCGGTGCCGTGGCAGCACGGCGACCCTGCGACCCATGCGGTCGAGGTGACGAGCCGCAACCAGGTCATCCTCCGCCCCATCGGCGAGGACGTGACGGTGAACTTCGAGAACGGCGACTCCTTCACCACCGGTGGCGCCGGCCTCTCGGCCGAGAACGAACTGCCGACCAACTACTCCGGTCAGCTCATCGACCCGAGCGCCCCACCGAGCCGCTGCGGCGGCCGCGTGGCGATCCTGCTCGACACGTCGGGCTCGGTGCCCATCCAGAACGGCGGCGAGGACCTGAAGGATGCCGCCGTCGGCTTCCTCGACAACTTCACCGGAACGCCCGTGAGCATGCAGGTGATCGGCTTCGACTACGACGCCTACGTCATGACGAGTGGCGACGGCAATCTCGGCACCTACTTCTCGATGCTCAACGAGCCGGCGAAGGTGCAGGCTGCCAAGGACCGCATCACCGGTATCCCGAACCAGGACGGCAGCTGGAGCAAGCACAGCCGTCCGAACGGAACCGGCGCGGGCGCCTACTGGTGGGAGTACGCACTTCCGACCACGACGAACTCCGCCGCCACGAACTGGGAAGCGGGCATCTGGGACACGACCATGCAGGCGGTCGCAGGCGGCAATGCGCCGCTGCACCCACTCCAGCCGGATCTCATCGTGTTCGTCACCGACGGTGAGCCGAACCTCTCCCGCCGCGACTCCGACCTGAGTCCGGTCAATGAGAGCACGAGCTCCGCTGTCCGCGAGGGCCAGGAGGCCGCCGAGATCGCCCGGTCCGCCGGTGCACGCCTCGTCGGCATCCTCGTCGGCAACAAGGCTGACGACACCGGCCCGGTGAACAACATCGAGTCGGTGGTCGGTGAGAACCGCTGGGACGGCACCGTCGACAACGCCGGCAACATCATCGACATCGGCAACGCCGCCTCGGCCGACCTGTTCCTCGGCAACTTCGACCAGCTCGGCGGCGTGCTCCGCTCGATCATGATCGCCGAGTGCGGCGGCACCGTGACCCTGCAGAAGAAGATCGACACCGGCAGCAGTGTCATCACGCCGACTTCCGGCGTGTGGCAGTACACGACCTCGGTCGGCACCCGCGAACTCGACCGGGACAAGACCTCGTCGATCACCTTCGACTACTCGTTCGAGGACGGCGAGGTCGAGCAGTGGGTGCAGATCACCGAGTCGGTCGTGCCCGGCTACACGTGGCAGGGCGCCGATTGCCGTGCCGACGGCAACCCGCTCACCGTGGGCCCTGAGAGCGACCCCGCTTCCGAGGTCCGCCCGAACGACGACGGGTCACCCGGCGTGACGGTGAAGGTCAAGGCCGACCGCGCCATCTCGTGCCGGATGATCTCGACCCCGAACTGATCAGCGACGGAGACCAGGAGAAGAACCATGAGACAGCTACTCGCTCCGAACACGGACCGCTCCCGCCGCGACCGCGGCTCGGTCCTCACCATGACCCTCGCGATGATGGTCTTCGGCAGCCTCGTGCTGACGGCACTGCTGACCTTCGCGGTCACGCTGTTCCGCAACCGGCCCCCGCTCGACGAGCGCAACGCAGCCGTCGAGACCGCACGTTCGGCGATGCGCGTCGCGATCACGCTGCAGCGTGACCACGGCCCCGACTGGTGCTTCGCCGACTCGTACGAGCTCGCACTCAACGGGTTCGACGTCGACATCGAGTGCAACACCGACAACTCGCCCGGCATCCAGGTCGACGGCACGCTCGACAGCTCACAGGGCAACTACTTCGGTACCGGGCGCAACCGGTACTCGATCATCACGACGACCGCGGGCGACGCCGGCATCGTGCCGCTGCGCGGCGACGCCAGCTCGCCGTGGCCGAAGACGATCGACGGAGCGGTCTGGGTCGCCGGTGGCGACTACGCCGACCAGCTCGACGACCTCCAGCTCAACGGCAAGGTCGTGCTCTCCAACAACGCCGACAACGGTGTCGCTGCGAACCGCTACTGGGATGCCGACGCCAGCGTGTGGCGCGATTGCACCGACCCGGACCTCGAGGCGAGCCTCGACTTCGGAGCTGGCGCAACGCCGTGGACGGTCGAGTGCACCTCCGACGCCTGGTACGACCGTGCCGGCGACAGCTCCGACGGTGGCGTGACGTACGAGTACCCGAAGGTCCCGCCGATCCCGACGTACCAGCGTCCGGTCGTTGCGGGCGCCACGATCGGCTCGAACTGCCGTGTCTACTACCCGGGTCGATACGTCGGCTCGCTCAACCTCGACGGACCGTACGACTACTACTTCGCTTCCGGCGTCTACTACTTCGAGGGCCCGGTCACGATCGGAGAAGGTGCCACCGTCGTGGCCGGCGAGGGTCGCCACAGTGGCTGCGCCGTCGACGCCGAAGCCGCCTTCGACGACGAAGCACCGCTCAACCACGAGATCACCGGCAAGGGCGCCACGTTCCTGCTCGGCGACAATGCCAACATCGACGTCAACCGCGGCTCGCTGATCATGAACCGGCGTGTCTCGGATCCCAACACGCGGGGCAGCGAGGGTCATGCGATCCGCTCGGTGATCGGCGACGACTACCAGTCGTCCGCCCTGTGGATCCCCGAAGACATCGTGAAGGTCGCCGACGACTACGACTCGGCGAACTCTGCGTGCGATGCGACGCTCAGCACGACTGAGTGCCTCGAGTACGTTCGCGACCACTCGATCCAGGTCAGCACGCTCAACACCACGCCGATCACCTACGACGACTCCGACCTGCTCACGACGGACCACGCCGTGCGGTTCTCGCCGTCACAGAGCAGTCGCTCCGAGTTCGTGATCGACGGCTACATCTACACGCCGAACGCCGGCATCGAGTTCGAGCGCAACGGCAATCACTCCGACTACGAGCTCTCGTTGTCGAGCGGCATCGTCGCCACCTGGGTCGACTTCGACCTCGGCGCCGCGCCGGCCAACCCCGACGACTGGCAGATGGGTGTGGTCGACGAGGCCATCCAGCGTCGTGTCCAGCTGACGACCAAGGTCACCGGCACCGACGACCATGTGACGACCTCGCTGGCGACGGTCGAGGTCCACGCCGACGGCAGCTACGCCATCAACGGCTGGACGGTCGACCCGGGCGACGGGGCGTTCGCCTCCAACGTGCCCCGTGGACCTCGTGGCACCAACGGCGACCCGAGCGGCGGTTCGACCGGCGGCGGTGCCATCGGTGGTGCCGCCGTCGGTCGTCCCACCATCGGTGGTGCCGCCGTCGGTC
>JBCBDK010000008.1:0-18691 GCA_038529675.1 Actinomycetota bacterium | reverse complement strand
TCGCTTCGGGTACCGCGGGCCTTCCCACGGTGTGAGCGTAGACACTTCTGCCTACAGATACAATCTGCCTGCAGCAGGCAGATCTAACTCTCAGGCAACTCTTCTAACGATTCTTCTAACGATCTGGTCGTCACAGGCCGGATTCAGCCGTCACAGCCCGTCATCGAGAAGTCGCGAAACCCCAGCTAGACGGCATGATCCGTCACAACCCGGCACAGCCCGACATCACCCCGAGCCAGCTCATAACCCGAAGGTCCACGCCAGCCGGGCGGGCGGCTGCGGGCGTCGTTGGCTTGCGCATCGCTGTTGCTCCCGTTACCCTTACTCCTGTGGGAAATGTAAAGAATCGACGGCGAGGAGCCTCCACGATCAGCTCCAAGAACCAGATCACGATTCCTGCCGAAGCGCTTCGAAACGCGGGCCTGGAGGCTGGTGAACGAGTGGTCGCTCACGCGGACGGGGCGGGACGGGTCATCCTCGAACGAGAGCACGACGTCGTCGCTGAATTCGCTGGCGCCCTGACCGGCACGTACGAACTCAACGAGTTGGACGACCTCCGTTCCGAATGGGACTGACCCACCTGGACGCCGGTGCGATCATCGGCTTCCTCGACGGAGACGACGCCCACCACGACGCAGCTCACGCTGCACTCGCCGGCGCTCTCGATCACGGCGAGAGTCTCGGCATCGCGGCCTCGGCGCTCGCCGAGTGTCTGGTCGGGCCTGCTCGGCGCAGGCCGGAGGCCGTCGACCTCGTTCGCACCATGATCGATCGACTCCCCGTCTCCGTCGTGAACCTCGGTGCAGAGATCGCGACCCAAGCAGCTGCATTGCGCGCCCGGCATCGAACACTGAAACTGCCCGATGCACTCGTGATCGCAACAGCGGAAACCTCATGCGCCGACCGGCTCATCACGACGGACCAGCACTGGCCGACCGGGAAGGCAATGAAACTCGCCGTCGCCATCGAGCAGCTCTGACAGCGCACCGTTCGGAACTCGAAGGGTCTCGCCGGGTCAGTTGCCGGGTGGCAACTGCGGGCCGGTGACTCGGTGCTCGGCACCCGGCGGGCCGAAAACGGCCCTCTCACGCTGCGTCATGTTGCGTCCGGCGAACTCGAAGGCGGCGAGCGCGGGAGGTTCGTTCGCAGCGCCCGTCATGTCAGACGCGCCGCTGCTCGCAGGAGAACCTCCGAATTCGGTCAGATTCTCCAGTCGAAGTCGGTCTCGGACTCGGACAGGTTCCAGAGGCGTTCCATGACCGCCTTGTCGTAGGCGTACGGCTCGAGGGTGCCCTTTCCGACCGGGCCGACCCATTCGTTCCGGCCGGTCGGGCCGTAGAGGGCGCGCTGCTCGAGGCCGAGTTCGGTCGCGCACATGACCTCGGGGTAGGCGCCCTTCTCGGCCGACTGCACCATCGGCGATATCGACATCAGCTTGAAGACGGCCCTCGTCAGCAGGTTGCCGCTAGTTGAGATGAGTGAGGTGCGCGACGAGCCGGGGTGGCACACGTACACCTCGACCTCCTTGTTCGCCGCCTCGAGCCGATCCTGCAGTTCGTAGGCGAACATCATCTGCGCCAGCTTGCTCTGTGAGTAGGTCTTGTTCTGGTGGTAGTTGGCGTCCCAGTTCATGTCATCGAACTGGATCGTGCGGATGCCCATCTTGTAGCCGAGGCTGGCGACGACCACGATGCGGCCCTTCGACTCCTCAATGCGTTCGAAGAGGAGCCCGGCGAGGAGGAAGTGGCCGTAGTGGTTGGTGCCGAGCATGCTCTCGTGGCCGTCGACGGTGAACTGCTGTGTGGGCACTTGCGCGATTGCGGCGTTGCAGACGAGCGCGTCGATCCGAGGAACGCTGTCCAGGACCTCGGCCGCGGCGTTGCGCACGCTGTCGAGCGAGGCGAGGTCCATGGCCACGAACGACACGTCAGCATCGCCACCGAACTCGTCCTGCAGCTTCGCGACCGCTGCCATGGATCGCTCTGAGCTGCGGTTCAGCATGACGACGCGTGCGCCCTTACTCAGCAGGATCCGCGTCGCCGCGAACCCCGTTCCGGCATTCCCGCCCGTGACGAGGAAGGTCCGATCGTTTCGAGGGCCGAGGCGTTCCGGTGTCCAGCCTCGCGGTCCGAATCTCGTGTCTGGCACCACCTCAGTGTATTGGAGATGGCACACAGAACGCGGTTTGTGCCATGTGTCGCCGATGCACTAGCGTCCAGGTCCAAGCGAGGCTCGGAATCGAGCGCACGAGGGGGATGAAGCCATGGATGCAGCAGCATTCGACACGGTCATCAGTAACGGCTTCGTCGTCGACGGAACGGGCGCGTCGGGCAGGTACGCCGACGTCGGCATCCGCGGCGGCCGAATCGCCGAGATCGGGAACCTGTCCGACCGGGCGGCTGACCGGCGCATCGATGCCGATGGCCGAATCGTCGCACCCGGCCATGTCACCCAGCACTCGCACTACGACGCCGCGCTGTTCTGGGACCCCTACTGCCAGGGCTCGGCCCGAAACGGCGTGACCACGGTCGTCAATTCGAACTGCGGGTTCGGGTTCGCTCCAGTGCGACCCGCCGACGTCGAGCGCACCATGTTGATGATGTCGACCACCGAGCAGATCCCGGTCGAGCACCAACGCAACGGCATGCCGTGGGATTGGGAGTCCTTCCCCGAGTGGCTCGCCCACGTGGAGAACCTCCCGAAGGGTGTCAACGTCGGCACGTACCTGCCACTCAACCCCTTGCTCGTCTATGTGATGGGTGTCGATGCAGCCAAGACACGCGTGCCGACCGACGACGAGATGGCCACGCTCCACCGCCTCATCAACGAGGCGATGGACGCAGGTGCCATCGGGATCTCCATGTCGGCGATGGGCCGGACCGGCAACTCCCACGTCGACTTCGATGGCACGTCGATGCCGACCGACTCGATGGACCACGACGCGCTCGTCGAGATCTGTCGCGCCGTCGTCGAGCGCGGTGAGGGCGTCATCCAGGTGCTGTCGCGGATTGCCGTCTTCGGTGATCGCGTCATCACCGAGCGCATCGGCGAACTCGCCAAGGGCGGCGGTGTGCGGGTCATCCACAACGTGTTCCTCACGTCAGATCTGATGCCGCACATGCCCGCCGAAGACCTCGCCTGGCTCGACGAGCAGCGAGCCCTCGGCCGAGACATCACCGCCGGTGCCCTCGTCAATCGCGGCTGGGTCGAGATGCGAGTCCACGAACTCGACACCGTCGCCGGGCAGCTCGCCGGCGTGCGACGCATCGTGGCGACGGGTGGCGGCGACGGGTTGCGCGACCTGCTCGGCGACACCGAGTTCCTGGCCGAGTTCGACACCGAGTACTCGTCCACACCCCAGTTCGGGCCGGGTGACTTCGCAGGCCAGACCATCGTCGGTGTGGGCAACCACCCCGAGCTCGAACACCTCCTCGGGCGGACACTCGGCGACGTCGTCGCCGAGACCGGCCAGACGCTGGTCGAAGCCCTCGCCGATCTCGCCGTTCAGGCCGACCTCGAGCTCGAACTGAAGTCGCCGTCGGTCAGCGCAACCACCCCTGATCAGGCGATGACGCTGCTTGCGCACAGCGGCGTCGTCGGCGGCGGCTCGGACGGGGGCGCTCACACGAAGACGTTCGGGATGGGCCACTACGCCACTGACCTGCTGATCTGGCTCGTGCGCGAACACGGTCTGCTGACCGTTGAAGAAGCTCACTTCCAGCTCGCGCTGAAGTCAGCGCAGTCGGTGGCGATCCACGATCGCGGAGCGCTGCTGCCGGGGTATTGGGCCGACGTCGTCGTGTACGACCTCGACGAGCTCTACTTCGACATGAGCAGCTACGACAAGGTGCACGACATGCCGAACGGCGACTGGCGTCGAGAGGGCAAAGCCGGCGGCTACCGCCACGTGCTCGTCAACGGCGAGGTCACCTTCGAGCGCGATGCGTGCACCGACGAGACACCAGGACGGCTCGTGCGCGTCACCGTTCCCCGGGGAGAGCCCGCAGGTAGCGTCGCCGGAGGATGACCGACGTACCGGATTCGAACGAGGAGCACGGCACCATCATCGACGCCGCGATCCGCTGCTTCGAGCGGTACGGCCCGCAGCGCACGTCGATGAGCGACATCGCAGAGGAGGCGGGCATCTCCCGTCGAACGCTCTATCGGGCGTTCGACGACCGGCGGGCGCTCGTCGAGCAGCTCCTCTTCCGGCGACTCATGGCGCTCGGTGCCACCGTCCGGAAGCGAATCGATTCCGCGACCAACATCGAGGACGCACTCGTCGACGGATCCGTCTTCTCGGTCGAGGCAGCCGAAGCAGACGCGTTGTTCATCGACGTGGTGAGCCGAGAACACGACCGGTCGATCGAACGGTTCCTCATCGGCGACGAACGACTTCGGTTGGCCATCGTCGATGTGTGGAGACCCATTCTCGCGGCCGGACGCAAGGCCGGGCGGGTCCGATTGGAGCTGTCGGACGAGCGGATCGTCGAGCTGATCATGAGCGTCCAGTCGATCGCCCAGGTCCGCGACGACTTGGATCGAGAAGGCCGCCGCGATCTCTTCAGGGACCTGCTCATTCCTGCCATCCTGGTACCGACCGCTCCATCCTGACCGCTCGCCAGCGGGTCCATCACTTGTCACGCTCGTCCACCACTCCCGCGCTGACACCGTCTCCGGCAACTGAGGGGTCGGCCACGCACTCGGTGGGAGTGGCGGACGTCGCAGGTTCACACGCTGCCCCCGCACCAACGAGGTCAGAGGCTCCTTCCGGCTGTTCGGAGGGGGCCTCTTGCCCCGGGGTTGGCGAGCGCTTCGCGCAATAGCAGATCGTTGGTCGGACCAAGCGCAGTGGTGGCTTCGTCGCTGGTCACTCTGCGAGTGCGGGCGTCGTCGAATCGGTCAGGTCGCGGGTGGTGAACCACACCCACGCGCTCAGTGCGATGGCCGAGGCGGAGAAGATGGTCATCACGGTGCCGGGCACGAAGTTGACGTAGCCGCCGAGGTCGAGGAACAGGAAGTAGCCCACGTCGGCGAGCCCACCGACGAGCCCGGCGAGGATCGCGGCGCGCATGGAGCGGCGCCAGATGAAGGCGGCGCACACGAGCGTCACCGCTCCGATCCAGAACAGGTTGAACCCGTGCTGGTTGATGATCGCTCCCGCTGCGTCGGGGTAGGTGACGTCGAGGACCGCTTCGTCCACGCCGTCGGCGACGCCTTGCACCGCTTCGGGGGTGTCGCGGGCCACGGTGGCGACGCCGGCGAACATGTGGACGAGGCCCCACACGATCCAGAGGACGGCGGCGACCTTGAGGGCGAGCTTGTGGTTGTTGCTCATGGGTTCTTGCTCGCTGTCGCGTTGACGGTGATGTCGAGGCGTCTGCCGATGACGAGACCGGGCAGCTTGTCGACGCCGATGGTGTTGCGGTCGACGGTCGCCGTGGCAACGAAGGCCCCGGCCGTTTCGGCGACCTCGACCGCCGAAACGGCCACGTCGATCGGTGCGGTTCGTCCCTTGATCGTGACGGTGCCCTTCGACGTGAGGCCGCTGTTCGACGGGGTGACCTGATGGGCCCGGAACACGATCGTCGGGTGCGCGTCTGCGTCGAGGAAGTCGGCGCCGGTGATGTGTTCATTTCGCTTTGGGTTCTTGCTGGTGTACGACGATGCGTCGGCGACGATGTCGACGTTGGTGACGTGATGGTCGTCGTCGATGTCGATCGTGCCCGAGACGACCGCGAGGGTCGCGGGAACCGTGAAGACGCCGAGCTTCCTGGCGGACACGGTGATGGTGGTGGCCGACGGATCGAGGATCCACGTACCGGTCGGGAGCTGAGGGGCGGTCATGCGGGTACTCCTACGGGGTCGTTGAGGGTGGTGAGGGCGGCGCGGAACTGTGCGTCGAGTTCGTGGTTGCTGAGCGTTCCGGTGTCGGTGTCGAAGTTGTCGTGGAAACTGGGGATCGCAAGGCTGGCGGCGACGTCGTAGCCGAAGAACTGGCCGGACATGACGGCGGTGCTGAGCACGTTCGTTCCGCCTCCTGGCCCTGTCGAGGTGGAAAACAGCACGGCGTCGGCTGCGCCGATCTTGTCGAAGAAGTCGTGCGCGGCTCGTGGGATGCCGAGCTCGTTCTGACGGTCGATGCTGTAGATCGGCATCTCGTCGTCGATGAGGTCGATCGTGTCGATCTCGACGTCGTCGACGAGGCCGGCGTCGAGCAGGCGGGTTGCGTAGTCGATCAGTTGTCGGTTGATCGACGTCGAGCTGGTGGAGGCGGCGAACGCAAGCAGTTTCACGGGGCCGTACTTTCTGGTTGATGGGTCGGGCGTGGTGGTCAGGTGGTGCCGGTCGCAGGGATGGTTCCCATGCGGCCGGCGCTGAAGTCGGAGATGGCGTCGTCGATCTCGGCTGACGTGTTCATCACGAATGGCCCGGAGCGGACCATCGGTTCACCGATCGGTTCGCCGGTGAGCACCACGCACTCGAACGGCTCCGACGCGTCGTCGTCGTCGACGGTGAGGACGATCGCTCCGCCGTCGTCCGCCAGCACGGCGAGGTGGTGCGCTCGCAACCCCTCGCCGCCTGCTCCGACGTTCGCGGCGCCCCCGAAGCAGTAGACGAGCGCGGTATGGCCGTCCGTGGTCGGGACGTGCAGCGTGGACCCGGGTTCGATCGTGACCCGGGCGACACCGATCGGTGTGTGCGTCGACGCCGGCCCCTCGACGCCGAGCATCGAGCCGGCGACGACGTCAGCCGACCACCCCGGTCCGCAGACCGAGGCCAGGTCGCCGGCGAGCAGCGCCTGGTACTTCGGTGGGGTGCGCCGCAGCGAAGCGGGGAGGTTCACCCACAGCTGCACGCCGTGGCCGACTCCTCCTTCGGTCTGGATTCGGGTGCTCGGCATCTCCGAGTGCACGATCCCGTCACCGGCGGTCATCCACTGGACATCACCGGGCCCGATCACGCCGTGATTCCCGGCGGAGTCGCGATGTTCGACTTCACCGCGCAGCACGTAGGTGACGGTTTCGAATCCTCGATGCGGGTGCGCTGGCGCACCGATCGCTTCGCCGGGATGCTGATGACGTGGCGCCATCTCGTCGAGCAACAGGAACGGATCGAACCGATCGGCGACCTGGCCCGGAAACGGCCCGTACACCTCGAAGCCTCCACCTTCGATCGTGCGTGACGCCTCGATGATCCGGGTGATGCGGCGAACGCTCTGGTCGACGTGCGTTGCGCCGTTCGTGATGCCTGCCACCGGGTGCTCCTTCGTTGAACCGTCAAGTATCTACTTGAAGCGTCAACTTATCGGAGAATGGTTGTCGCGTCAACAAGTAACGTGCAGGGTGTGACCGAACCCCGATGGCTCGACGACACCCAGCAGCGGGCCTGGCGCGGCTTGTTGGTGTTCGTCAATCGCGGCCTGCCACGAATCGAGCGGACCCTGAAGGAGCAAGGACTGCTGGTGGTGCACTATTCGATCCTGGTGGCGCTCTCCTCGGCGCCCGACGACACGATGCGTCTCACCGAGCTCGCCGATGCGGCAAACCTGTCTCCGAGTCGGCTCACCCACCGGCTCAAGACGATGATCGAACGCGGTCACGTCGAGATCACCGCCGACGAAGATGACGGGCGAGGCAAGAACGCGACGCTGACCCGTTCCGGACGTCAGCTTCTCGAACACGTCGCGCCGATCCATGTCGAAGACGTCCAGCGCCTCGTCTTCGACCACCTCGATGCCGACGAAACCGCATCACTCGCCGACGCGCTGTCGAAGATCGCGCGGACCCTGTGCGACCACGGGGCCTTCGCCCCAACCCGTTCGTGATCCCCGGTCGCGGTCGACATCGCAGGCTCCTGTCGGATCTGATCGATCCTGACGCTGGGTTGACGCCGGTGTCGCCTCAGGTTGGCGATGCCGTCAGGCGAGCCGTCGGTCGGTGGAGAGACCCTGGCTGAGCGGGGAGGGTGACGGTCATGCCAAGTACCTCGTGGTGCCATGGGGTGTGGTGAACGGGTTCGCCGGAATTCGCTCGCCAGGAGCGTCACTCGGCTCGCTCGGTGACCGCGGCCGCCGCGGCGACGAGGGAGAAGGCGGCGACGTTGGCGATGGTCCGCACGGTGTTCCATCGGTTCCATCGCCGCTCGTACGTCGTCCGGCGGTCGTCGATCTGGTCGGCGGTGGCACCGGTGAGATCGAAGGCGTCGAGTGCGTCATTGAGCGGCACGTTGCGGGCGGCCGTCACGCCGAACACGCCGACCAGGTACGTTGCGGCACTCGCTGCGATGAGTGCGCCTCGCCGTTGGTCGCCGGCTCGGAACTGGGTGAACGCCGCGGCGCCGAGCAGTAGCGGAATCCCGACGAACGGAACGAGGAACCGCGGCGTCAGGATCTCGCGGTTGATGTGCTGCATGAGCCCGACGTAGTCCGAGCTGGCGAGTCGGCGGGTGCCGGGGATCACGGACACCGACCATCCGTAGAACAGGCCGGCCATCAGCCCGGTGGCGACGATGCTGGTCGTGAGGAGCAGTTGCTTCGCGTCCATGACGAGCCTCACCCGGAGACCGCGAGGGTCTCGAAGCTGAGCGCCGGGTCCGTGACGACTCGGCTCAGCGTGTGGCCAACGACGGTTCGAGAGATCTTCATCTCACGGACGTCGCCAGTGGTCGACCAGAATGCGTCGCGTCCGTCGGCATCGTCGTCGAGATGGACCGGTTGAACGAGCGTCCAGTCGAGGCCACTCGAGCGGACGAGCTGTTCCTGCGTCTCGGTGTCGGACATCTGCTTCTTCACGAGCACTGCGAAGAACAGCCGATCCTTGACGCCGAGATACTGGCGGGTGGGTCCGATGCCGTACGACGACTGGACGACGAGCCGGTCGATGCCATGGGCGTTCATGGCGTCGATGACGTTGCGCGTCCCCGTTGAGCGCACGTCGAGTGGTGTGCGCTTCGGCCCGAGGAGCTGCACTCGGATCGGGTTCTCGGTGATGCCGAGGGTCACGACGACGGCATCGTGACCGGCGACGGCCTGATCGACGTCGTCGCGGTTCATCACGTCGCCGTTGATCGTCGTGATCCCGTCGAACTCCGCCGCCAAGCGATCAGCGCTTCGTGAGAACGCGGTGACGTGGTGGCCAGCGGCCGTGAGGGCGGCGACCGCGGCGCGGCCGGAGCCGCCGGTGGCGCCGACGACGAGGACCTTTCGGCTGTCGAGGTTCGGGGTGAAGTCGGGTGAGATGGTCATGTCCGTCTCGCTTTCGTGATGTGGTGGATGGACACGTTCGAACGTACGGACGGGCCGGGGCGCGGGTCTTGGCCGCGACCGCCAGTCGATTGACCGTCGCCGCCACCACTGCTCGGCTGACCGGCTCGGGTGCCGCAGGTACGATCTCGGCGGTGGCCACGATGTCGTCGGTCCCCGCCTGGGCCATGATCGCAGCGTCGGGCAGAGACGACGTGCCGGCACTCCTCGCGACGCTCGGTCTGGACCCGGAGCCGGGTGCTCCCCGCCTGATCGACGCCGATGCGTTCTACTCGGCGATCGAGACGATCGTCGCCGACGGTGACGACGGCCTTCCGTTCCGGTACGCCGCATCGCTCGACGTCGACAGTTATGGCGCGCTGGGGTTGGCGTTCAAGACGGCATCGACCTTGCGGAGCGCACTCGAGCGCGCTGAACGCTACGTGGCGCTCCTGGGCGACGCCGTCCGATACGAACTCCGCCCGGAAGGTCGTGGTGGAGCCGCCTTCATCGTGGGTGGTCGGCCGGCGCACCGGCCCGGTGTCGCCGTCGCCAACGTCGGGGCTATCGCCGCCGTGCTGTCGGTCTGTCGGCAGGTGGTGGAGAACTCGCCGGTACTGAGACCGAGAGCCGTGTCGTTCGCGCATCAGTCGTCGGGCTCGCTGGACGCCGCACAGGAGTACTTCGGGTGTCCGGTGCGACACGGCCAGGCGATCGACGCGCTCCACTTCGAGGAGGCCTCGCTCGACTCACCCACTCGGCTGGGTGACGAAGCGTTGTCGGAGTATCTCCTCGACCGGCTCGAGGACGAGTTGCGCGTCGCGCTCGTCGAGCGGGGGATCGAGGCCCGTGTCCGGCACGTGATCGCCAACGGGTTGGCTGACGGTGTGCCGCCAATGCGAGTCGTGGCGGCCCGACTCGGGATGAGTGAACGAACGCTGCACCGGCGACTCGCCGACGAGGAACTCCGCTATCAGGACGTTGTGGTCGACGTACGACGAACCGTCGCCACGGCCATGTTGACCACGACCGAACACTCGCTCGTCGACATCGCCTTCCTGACCGGCTTCTCTGAACAGAGTGCGTTCCAGCGCGCCTTCAAGCGGTGGACCGGGCAGACCCCGCTCACCGTCCGCCGTCGTTGACCTGACGCTGACGGCGAGTCACCCGGGTGAGACGGACGGGGGAGCGATCCTGAGTCACCCCGATCGTAGGGAGGGTGGCGGTCGTTCAACTCCGACCGAAAGGAACCGCTATGTCACACCGGAACGTCACCGCCCTCGTCGCCGCTGACGATCTCCTCACCGAGACGCTGCAACGACTCGCCGAACGGACGGTTCGAGGCCGCCGCGCGTCCGGTGTGCTGCTCGGTGTCGAATCCGCCGACGGTTCGACGAGCGTGCGCGTCGCATCCGGTGATGCCTCGCCCGACGTCCCGTACTTCATCGCCAGCATCACGAAGATGTTCACCTCCGCGGTGACCCTCCAGCTCGTCGACGAGGGTCGGCTGCGCCTCGACGACCGGGTGGTGCCCCTCCTGCCCGACCTCGACCTCGCGCGGCTCCACGTACACGACGGCGTGGACGCGACCGATCGCCTTGAGGTGCACCATCTGCTGCATCACACCTCGGGCCTGGCTGACTACTTCGGCGAGGGCATCGAGGACCAGCTCGCCGGCGGTGAAGATCGTGCCTACTCGATCCAGGACACCGTCGACATCGCACGCATCGCCGGTGCCGCTTTCCGGCCCGGGGACCGAGACGGCCGGCGATCGCGCTACTCCGACACGAACTACCAGCTGCTGACCGGGCTCATCGAGGCCGTCACCGGTCAGGGGTATGGCGAGGTCGTCGCTGAGCGGATCATCGAGCCGCTCGACCTGCTCGGCACCTACGTCGTGCCCGCCACCACCGATCATCGCACGCCGCTCATCCTCCGCAGTGGTGATCAGCCCTTGTCGATTCCGCAGGCGCTCGCCTCCGAGCGCGGAGCGGGTGGCATCGTCTCGACGCTGGACGACCAGTTGCGCTTCAGCCGTGCCTTCCACGACGGCGAGTTGTTCGCCGGCGGTCTTGACCGAGCCGTGCCGTGCTGGAACCGAGTGCAAAGCTTCGCCATCGGCTACGGCCACGGGGTGATGCGCTACCGGTTGCCGCGCTGGCTGACCGGGCGCCGGGTGCCAGAGATGTTCGGTCACTCCGGCACGACGGCGTCGTTCCTGTTCCACGTCCCGGACCTCGGTTGCCACATCGCCGGGAGCTTCAACCAGTTCGCCGACGCCGCTCGCCCGTTCCGACTCCTGCCGCGCGTAGCCGGCGCGATCGCGGCCCATGAATCGGAGGTGACCCTCGCTCGGCCACACCGTGTCATGCCGTGCGTGGCCGGCGCGATCGCGGCTCACGGATCGGAGGTGACACTCGCTCGGCCGCTCCGGGCCTGACCCGGAGTGGCAGCGGTCAGAGGAGGCCGTGGTCACGGGCGACTTGGACCGCCGGCTTGCGGCCGTCGACGCCCAGCTTGCGGTAGATCGCCTTGCAGTGTGTCTTCACCGTGTTCACTGACACGTACAGCTCGCTCGCGATCTCGCGCTGCGACAGCTGCGACGGGAGGTAGCGCAGGACGGCGAGCTCACGATCGCTCAGGTGCTCGACCAACTCGGTCGCGATGGTGCTCGAATCGGCGAGGCCGTGCCGAGCCTCGACTCGTGCGACCAGCTGCCCGACGATGCCGGGATCCGCGCATCGTTTGATTGCTGCGGCCGCTTCGCTCACGAACTCGCGGCCGGCGACGTCGTCGCGCTCACATGCAGCATCGCCGATCAGCGCCATGACGTAGCCGAAGGTGAACGGCTCCGGTGCGCGACGAGCCAATTCGACGGCTCGATCGGCGGCACGGCGTCGTTCTTCGGGGTCCGACGTGGTTCGGGCGACGATCGCATGGGCAATCGAGAGCTGGGGCGCCTCGGCGACGCCGTGCCCACCGGCGTGTTCGATGCCTGCCGCCGCGTGCTCGGCAGCTGCGGCGCGAAGGCCCGACTCGAGGTCGACGACGGCTGCGAAGGCCGGGGCGACCGATGCTGCGTAGTCCGACGGTTCGGAGGCGGCGAGCTCACGCGCGATGGCGATGTGTCGTCGCGCTTCGTCGAATCGGCCCGCCCACGTGTGCACGGCGACCAACCCGATGGCCTGCGTCGACTCGGTCGGTTCGCTCATGCCGGCAGCGATCGTCATCGCCGCGCCGAGGTCACCGTCGACGAGTCGGACCATGATCCCGAGCGATGCAGTGAGGTTCGCATCGGACCCGTCGCCGAGCCGATTCGCCACGTCGTAGTAGTGCCGCGCTCCGGCGAAGCGGCCGGTGCTGAGGTCGATCCAACCCCGGACCAGCGCGCTGCGAGCGTGGCGCTCCGGAAGGTCGCCGAGGCGGTCGAGCAGCCGCACGACGGTGAAGATCTGGCCACCGTTCAGCAACTCGGTGGCGTGGACGGCGATGAGATCGCCAGCGGTCTCGAGATCTCCGCCCGAGATGAAGTGCTCGATCGAGGTCGAGATGTCGCCGTGATCCCGGTGCCATTCGCCCGCAGCGATGTGCAGCTCGAGCAGGCGGTCGGGGATCTCCCGTTCGGCTTCGAGCCGGAGGAGGTCACGCAGCAGGTGGTGGTACCGAAAGGTGGTGCCGGTCCGGTCGAGGCCGATCACCAACTGGTTCGACCCGGCGATGCGCAGCAGCCAGGGGCCCCCGTCGTCGGATCCCGCCACCGCGTTCACGAGCGGTGCGGACAAACGGTCGAGGATCGACGTCTCGAGCAACCTCGTTCGATCGTCAGGAGCGATCGAGGCCAGGAGTTCGTCGGTGAGGTAGTCGACGACGAGCTGGTCGTCGCCGCCGAACCCGGCAATGAAGTCGGTTGCGTCGTCGAGCCCGCTGAGCGACAGTCCGGCGAGTACCAGTCCAGCCGCCCACCCTTCGGTGCGGTCGCACAGCGTGCTCAACATCTCGTCGTCGAGGCTCGGAGTCCCGACGAGGTCCGCTGCCTCGCGGTGTTCGAACCTCAGATCGCTGGCGCGGATCTCGGTGAGCTGGCCGCGAACGCGAAGCCGGCCGAGACGGAAGGGAGGATCTCGCCGCGTCGCGATCACGAGTCGAACGTGGTCGGGGCAGAGTTCGAGGAGTCGTTCGACGCCGGCGTGGACCACCGGGTTGTCGATGAGGTGGAAGTCGTCGACGACGACGACGAGCGGAGACGTCGACTCGGCAAGCGCGTTGATCAGCACCGGGAGCACGGTGTCGGTCGCCCCACCTGATGTGATGATCGTCGAAGCGACGGCGTCCGTGATGCCTGGCCGGGTCAGATCGATCGCCGCCACCAGGTACGACCAGAACCGAACCGGGTCGGCATCGCTCGCCTCGACTTGCAGCCAGGCGAGGTCGTCGTCTCGGAGGCCGAGGGTTCCGGCGAGGAGCGTCGACTTGCCCGATCCGGCGGGGGCACTCACGAGGATGAGCCGATGACGCGCGTCGATCGCTCGATCGAGGAGTTCGTCGAGCCGAGCGCGGCGAACGAGTTGGCGGGGGATCGTCGGCGTCTGCAGCTTGGTTGCTATCAACGCTCCCGAGGTGCTCGCGCTCATCGTCGCCGACTGTACGGCGTGTCGGCGTGATGGTGCTCGGCGTTGTGACCGCCGACCGCTGCGGCACCAGGGACTCAGGGCAGTGGCGCACTCACCCGGGTGAGATGCAGCGATGAGCGATGGCGAGTCACCCGCTTCAGCGGGATCGTGGCGTCATGACCGAACGAACGGGCATCACCCGCTACGAGATCGAGCTCGGCGGCCACGCCTCCGATCGCGCGCTCCGCCCGGTCATCGACGAGTTCAGGATCGAAGCGACCGATGCGGGCACCACCCGCCTCACCGGCGGCATCCGCGATTCGTCACACCTCAACGGGATCCTCACCCACTTCGCCTCGCTGAACATCGAGGTGATCGGCCTGCGTCGACTCGACGCCGGTTCGGACACGGAACTCCCGACCACTCCCTCCGACCAGGAACGAGAGCAGTCATGACCACCCAGACCACCACGACCCTTCCGATCGTCGGCGACGACACTGACCGACGCCGGACACTGTCACGCGTCGGCGGCGCATCAGCGCTGCTCGCCGCCGGCACGTTCGCGTACGGCATCGCACTGTTCGCGACGAGCCTCTCCGACTACACCGACCCCGACGCCACGCCGGCGGAGTCGGTCGACTTCCTCGTCGGCCACCAGGGCACGTTGCTTGCCTGGTACATCGGCATCTTCATCGTGTTCGGCGCCGCGCTGGTGCCGTTCGGGCTGGCGCTTCGCACGCGATTCGTCGCCCACGCACCGATCCTCGCCAACTCCGCCGCCGTGTTCGCCATGATCTGGGCCGGTCTGATGTTTGCCACGGGGATGATCTCGAACATCGGGATCGAGTCGGTCGCCGACCTCGCCGAGTCCGACCCCGATCGGGCAATCACCGTCTGGTCGTCGATCGACGCGGTCACCGACGGTCTCGGCGGCGGCAATGAGTTGGTCGGCGGCATCTGGATCCTCCTCGTCTCGATCGCCGGGCTGCTGACGGCCCGGTTGCCTCGCTGGTTGAACGTGGTGGGCGTGGTGACCGCCGTCGCCGGTGCGATCACGGTCGTCCCTGCGTTCGAAGCGATCGAGATGGTCTTCGGTCTCGGCTCGATCGTCTGGTTCGTCGGCACCGGCGTGACGCTCCTCCGCGACCGCGACCGAGGGCAAGTCGGGTTGGCGTCATGACGTCGATCGCCCGGTGCTCGGATCGGAGGCGTGGCGTCGTCGATGTCGAGATCCCATCGGGTCCTCTCACGCTGCGGGGCTCGCTCGCCCTCGCGCCCGTCCTCGCCCTCACGGGGAGCAAGGACATCCAGGTCGATCCCGCCGATGTCGAGCGGATGGGACGGGTCGTGCCGACGCCGTTCACCGTCCACGTCATCGACGACGTCACGCATCTGCTGCGCACCGAGCCCGGACCGCCGACCCTTCGCACCTACAGGACGCAGGCACAGCGGCCGCTCGACCCGGGCGTCGTCCAGCGGCTGACCGACTGGGTCTCTGAGACACTCAGGTGAGCGGACGGAGCTGCATGCTGCGGATCGGGCCGTCGCCGAGCGCACTGAGCGCGAGCTCGTCGTCGGCGGGAACGAGGAGTCCACGGTCCCGGGCCTCGATGTTCAGTGCCTGGTACTCGGGAGCTGCGAGGTGTGTGGTGACGTCACCCCGGCTCGCCCACATCTCGTACACGATGAAGACGTGATCGTCCGTTCCGCTCCGACTCGCACCGTAGAAGATCGGCCCGTGGAGGCGGTTCGTCACCTCCACCATCCGGCCGATCAGCTCGGCGAGCTCGTCGGATCGGCCAGGTGCCGCTCGGAGACACAGGAGCGCGGCGACGGATTCGCTGTCTTCAGTCGTGTCGGGCATGATTGTCCTCTCGTCGACCGCGTGGCGGATCGCCGCTGGTTCGACCTTCGTCTCGTCAGGTGCGGAGATCGGCCGGTCGGTCGATCTGCGCGAGCGCGTGAATCATCGCGCGCACGACCGCAGTCGTTGCGACGTCGTCGACGTCGGCCCCGTCCGAACGGACCGAGAGCCACGCCAACTCGCCCAACACGGCATTGATGGTGTGCGCTGCGAGGTCGGCGCGAGCGGCGGCGAAGGCGCCGGCCTCAACCGCCCGAGCGATGCCGAGGCGCAGTGCTCGGATCGAGTTGGCCGCCTCGATCTGACGGCAACGTTCCCATCCCAGCGCCGTCGGGCCGATGTCGAACATGACGACGGCGACGGATGGCTCGGAGACCTCCTCGAGCCAGAGCAGGCAGCCCTGCACGAGCGTCTCGACCGGATCGGACACGTCGCGGGCTCGGCGAGACGCTGCGGTGATGGCGTGCCGTGACGTGTCGGAGAAGATCGCCTCGGCGATCGCCTGCTTCGACTCGAAGTGGTGATAGAGCGCACCCTTGCTGACGGCGGCCGCGTCGAGCACATCCGCGATCGTCGTCCCGTCGTAGCCGCGGGAGACGAAACTCGATCGAGCGGCGTCGAGGATCTTGCTCCGCGTCGAAGCGGTTCGCTCGGCCTGAGTGGGCACGAGGTCAGCGTAGAAGGCAATTTACAAACCGCTGGTCGGTTTGTAGCCTGACCAGATGATCGACACCCCAGCGGCCTTGCGGACCTACTTCGAGATGTGGAACGAACGAGACCTCGCCCGGGCGTTCGAACTGCTGAACGAAGCGGTCACGGACGACGTGCTGTTCGTCGATCCGCGGGACCACCACGAGGGCCGTGCAGCGATGGAACACAACGTCAGGCGCTTCAACCGGGCGTTCCAGACGGCGAGGATCTCCTTCGCCAGCGGCGTCGACGGTCACCACGATCGCTTCCGCTACGCCTGGCACATCCATGTCGACGGGGAGCTCCTGCTCGAGGGATTCGATGTGGCCACGCTCGCCGCCGACGGCCGAATCGAGCGTGTCGACGGATTCTTCGGGCCGCTCCCGGCGCTGCCCGAGTGAGCCCGACGCCCGGTGTGTTCGATTCGAGCGGGTCGACGGGTCGGTACGGTGCAGTCATGCTGACCTCGATCGTCGACTCCTTCTACACGGGCCTGGCCGAGCGCGACGGCGACGCGATGGCGGCGTGCTACGCCGAGGAGATCGTCTTCGAGGATCCAGCGTTCGGTGAGCTGCGCGGCCGCGACGTGGGCGACATGTGGCGCATGCTGTGCTCGAGCGACACCGACCTCCGAGTCGAGCATCGCATCCTGGAGTCGACGGACTCGATGGTCCGGACGAACTGGACCGCCGACTACACCTTCACGGCGACGGGCAACGCCGTCCACAACGACATCGTGGCGACCATGACGTTCCGCGACGGCAAGATCATCGAGCACCGAGACCACTTCGACTTCTGGAAGTGGTCGTCCCAAGCGCTCGGCCTGCCGGGTCGCCTGTTCGGCTGGGCGCCACCGCTGCGCTCGAAGGTCCGATCGACCGCGCGCGGCAACCTCGCGAAGTTCCAGGCCGGCTGAGGACCTGCTGCCGAGTGGCGACCGCACCGTGAACACGACGCGGACGATGACCGCAGCGGTCACGATGCGTCACGGGGGTCCGGACGCAACCGAGATCCGCACCGACTGGCCAGTTCCCGACACGGGTGCGGGCGACGTGCGGGTTCGTATCACCGCAGCAGCGTTGAACAACACCGACATCTGGAGCCGTCGGGGCGCGTACGGGACGAGCGAGGACCCAAACGCCGTCGTCGGCTGGAAGGGTGTGCCGCTCGACTTCCCGCGCATCCAGGGCATCGACGCCGCCGGCGTCGTCGAGTCGGTCGGCGACGGCGTGGACACGAACCTGCTCGGTCGACGGGTCATCATCGATCCCGTCGTCACCTACGCAGGCGACTTTCCCGTCGACATCATGGGCAGTGAGACGGACGGCGGCTTCGCCGAGTACCACGTGTGCGGCGTGCATCGGGTGCATGACGTCACCGACTCGCCACTCACCGACGCGCAGCTGGCCTGCCTTCCCACGGCGTACGGCACGGCGCTCGGCATGGTCAATCGCGCCGAGTGCGCAGCCGGAGAGCGTGTTTTCGTGACCGGATCGTCCGGCGGTGTCGGCAGTGCTGCGATCCAACTCCTCGCCGACCGAGGCTGCCACGTCATCGCTCGGACGAGCCCGACGAAGGAGCGAGTCGTCGAGGGCTGGGGTGCAGCGGAGGTGTCCGTTCGTGGCGTCGATCCGATCTCGGGCACCGCCGAGGTCGATGCGGTGATCGACGTCGTCGGCGGCGACGAGTTTCCTGATCTCGTCGATCGTCTCCGCGACGGCGGACGGTTGGCGGTGGCGGGCGCGATCGCAGGGCCGGTGATCACGCTCGACCTCCGACGGCTCTATCTCCGCCAACGTCGGTTGGTCGGCTCCACGATGCACACACCTCGCGACGTCGCCGAACTCGCCCGGATCGCGAGCGTCGGTGGCGTCGACCCGAGCGTCGACGAGATCTACCCGCTGACCCGGTTGCACGACGCCCAGGCACGTTTCGAGCGGAAGGACTTCTCCGGGAAGCTCGTCGTGTCACCGGCCCCCGACGCCGGCGGGCGCGACCACGCCGGGTAGGGAGAACCCCACCACCGAGACGCCGGTGGACCGGCCTGACTCGACCGGTTCACCGGTCGACGATGGAGTCATGACAGCACCCGCACCGACGCCGGGCGGTAACCCGGCCACACCAGCACCTCGACCCGACCAATCGCGCCGTGTGTCGCGTCGCGATCGCCACGCCGGCCATGTCGTCGCGATCGTGGTCGGCTGCCTCATGCTGCTCCCGGGCCTCGGCATCGTCGTCGGTGGCGGCGATCTGTGCGATCGCGAGCGTGCTCCCGCCGGCGAC
>JBCBDK010000007.1:16543-20973 GCA_038529675.1 Actinomycetota bacterium | reverse complement strand
ACCGGTTCGATCGCCTCGATGCGTTGAGCGCCGAACTCGTCCGTCGCTACCGCGAGGGTGAGGCGTCGGTCGATTCGTTGCTCGACGACTGAACCGTCGCGGGAGGCGACCACCGTGGACGATCTGACGCCCGAGGACGCCTCCCTCGACGACTGTCCGGTCACGCGCGCCGCGATCATCTCGCTGCACACCTCGCCGCTCCGGCAGCCCGGATCGGGCGACAGCGGTGGGATGAACGTCTACGTGCGCGAACTCGTGTCCGCATTGTCGCAGGCTGGGATCGACTGCACGACCTTCACCCGAGCCGACCGGCCCGACCTTCCGGCCGAGATCGAGATCGAGCCAGGGCACCGCGTCGTCCACATCGAAGCGGGGCCTCACCATCTGCCGAAGGAAGCGCTGGCCGACATCACCGACGAGTTCCGGCGTGGCGTCGTCGACTGGTACCGAGATCACGAACCTCCGCACGTCATCCACGGCAACTACTGGTTGAGTGGCGTGGTCGGGCACGAACTCAAGCACGACCTCGGCGTTCCGTTCGTGTCGACGTTCCACACCCTCGCCCGCGTCAAGGCCGAGGGTGGCGACCCCGAACCCGAGTGGCGCGACCGTGCCGAGGCCGAGATCATCAACTGCACCGACGCGGTGTGCGTGAGCTGTGTCGAGGAGCGGGATCAGTTCGTGCGCCTGTACGGCGACCCCGACGGTGAGGTCGCGATCGTGTCGCCGGGTGTCGAGCACGCATTCTTCGCGCCGGGGGACCGGGGCGGCGCCCGCCGCGCCATCGATGCTGATCCGGACGCGCCGATCGTGCTGTTCGTCGGGCGGATCCAGCCGCTCAAGGGACCCGACGTCGCGATCCGGGCCCTGGCGACGGTGGAACGCGACGACGCTCGGCTGTTCATCGTCGGCGGAGCGAGCGGCAACGACGGCGACGCCGAGACCGACCGTGCCCATGCGCTCGTCGACGAACTCGGGCTGCACGACCGTGTCGAGTTCGTCGAACCCCAGCCGCACCACACGCTGTCCACCTACTACCGCGCCGCCGATGTCGTCGTCGTACCGAGTCGATCCGAGAGCTTCGGGCTCGTCGCGCTCGAGGCCGCGGCATGTGGCACGCCGGTGGTCGCCGCGGCTGTGGGTGGCCTGCAGAGCCTCGTCGACGACGGCGAGACCGGATTCCTGATCGACGGGCGCCACCCGCCGGACTACGCCGCAGCGATCGATCGGATCCTCGCCGACTCGGGCCTTGCGGACCGAATGGCGAAGGCCGCCGTCGCCCGAGCGAGCTCGTACACCTGGCGCGCAGCGGCGGATCGCCTGCGCGTCCTGTACTGCCGGATCATCGACGCCGACCTCGTCGACTGCTGACGGCGCAGCGCGTCGGTTGGCATGCCCGCCGAGGCGCGGCGGCCGAATCGGTGGTCGAACGACTTGCGACGGACCACGGCCCCGTCGTAGACCAGTCCGGTGGCCGACGTTCTCGACGCATCGCAGCTCGCGCTGCTCGAACGACGGATCGACGAGTGGCTGGCCGAGCTGCGAGCCGAACACGATCATCTCGTCGCCGTCGATCGCGATGAGTCCGATGCTCGTCGCGGCCTCGTCCGGTGGTACGTCCGGATGCGTGGTGAGGACAAGGAGTTCACGACCGTGTGGTTGACGCTCGGACAGCGGACGCTCCGCTACGAGACCTACGTGATGCCCGCGCCGGAGGAGAACGCAGCGGAACTCGCCGACCAGCTGCTGCGCCGGAACGACACACTCGTCGGCGCGCACTTCTCGATCGGGGCCGAGGATGCGGTGTATCTGCGCGGCGAGACGGACTCGGTGCACGTCACCAAGCACACCGTCGACGACCTGCTTGGGCTGCTGTACGCCCAGGTCGAACAGTGCTTCCTCGCCTTGCTCCGGATCGGCTATCCGAGGTTCTTCGCCGGCGACTCGCCCGCGTAGGTCCGCTCGACACGCGGCGCAGCGCCGGTGCCGTGGGATCCGTCGTTCCGACTCGGTGGTCACCGCGCCCACGACGTGGTGCCCGGGTGTCGACCGTCTCGGGGGAGTCGGCACTCACCTGGTCGGCACCCGGGCGGCATCTCGTCAGCCCCGTGTCGGCACCGTGTGCCCACTAGCGTCGGCCGCGATGTCGACGACCGATGCACCAGGCGATGCGGCCGGACCGAACGACGCCCGCGATTCCGGAGCGGATGGTGTGGTCGAACTAGCCGTCGTGGGCGGCGGGAACATGGGCGCTGCGCTCGTCGGTGGTCTGGTGGATGCCGGCGTCCTGCCGGCATCTGCGATCACCGTCGTGGAGGTCCTGCCCGCGCGCCGTGAGGCGCTCGGACCGCTGCTCCCCGGTGTTGCGGTGGCCGACCACGTGCCCCGATGTTCGGCCGCGGTCATCGCCGTCAAGCCCGGCGACGTACCCGGCGCGGTGCGGTCGGCGGTAGCGGCGGGGGCGCGCCGTGTCCTGTCGATCGCCGCCGGCGTCACGCTGGCGACGCTGACCGATGCTGCCGGACCCGCGGTGGCGGTGATCCGCGCGATGCCGAACACGCCGGCGCTCGTTCGCCTCGGCGCATCGGCGATCGCCGGCGGTGACGGCGCGTCCGACGACGACCTCGACTGGGCGTCGTCGATCCTCGGTGCCGTCGGGCTGGTCGAACGCCTCGCCGAGCACCAACTCGATCTGTTCACCGGGCTCGCCGGGAGCGGCCCGGCATACGTGTTCCTGCTGGCCGAGTCGCTGATCGACGCCGCGGTGGCCGAGGGGCTCGCTCGGCCCGTCGCCGAGCGTGTCGTCGCTCAGTTGTTGCTCGGCTCGTCGACCCTGCTCGCCCGAGACGGTGATCCGGCGCGGCTGCGCACCAACGTCACGTCGCCGGGTGGCACGACCGCCGCTGGCCTCGGTCGCCTCGAGGAGCGCGCCGTACGCGCCGCCTTCGCTGACGCGGTGGCCGCCGCCACGGCACGCAGTCGCGAACTCGGCTGAGGCCGACGTTCTCGACGCCGACACCGATGGATCCTCGCCAGCGCCGCCTCGGTTTCGGCGCTCGTTTCGGCGGCTCGCAGTGAGCGGCCGACGACCCTCAGCGCGACGCGACGTACGTCACGGAAGCTCATTTCCGATTTTTTGGCGTGCCCCTTTTCACATCGGAATTCGTCCCGTAGATTGACCGCCGTGGAGACGCACTCGAGCCGGATCTGATCCGGTTCGGGAAGCGCCGACCAGGGCCGGTGCCATCGGGGGGTTGGCATCGGCCCTCGTCGCGTCCGGGCCCGCATTCACGCCTGCATTCTCGCCGTCCGATTCGATCGGCTGACCACGGGTAGCGTTCCGAGCCGATGGGCCGACGCTTCGACACGATCTCGTTCCTCTCCGACTACGGGCTGCAGGACGAGTTCGTCGGGGTCGTGAAGGCGGTGCTTCGCGACCTCGCCCCGCACGCGCACGTCGTCGACCTAACTCACGGCATTGCTCCCTACGACATCCGTGCCGGCTCGCTCGCGCTGGCTCGTTCGATCGGCTACGTCCCGTCGGGCGTGGTGCTCGCGGTCGTCGATCCGGGCGTGGGTACGGCGCGTCGTGGTGTCGCCATCGAGGTCGCCGGCGGTGAGGGCGTGCTGGTCGGACCCGACAACGGGCTCCTGGCCTCGGCGGTGGCGATGGCCGGTGGCGCCGAACGGGCCGTGACGCTCACGAGCACCGAGCATCGACTCGACCCCGTCGGCGCGACCTTCGACGGTCGTGACGTGTTCGCTCCCGCCGCCGCTGCGTTGTGCAACGGCGTCGACCTCGCCGAACTCGGTGAGCCGGTCGACGCCGATTTGCTCATGCCCGGTGTCGTGCCGCTCCCGCAGACCGACGGGTCGACGGCGATCGCGCAGGTGCTGTGGGTCGACCGATTCGGCAACGCACAACTGAACGTCGGCCCCGACGACCTCGGTCCGGCATTCGACGACCAGGTGTCGCTGCGATGTAGTGCACCGACCGATCCGACCGGCGGCACGACACGCCGCGCGACCCGGGTGCGTGCGTTCGGTGAGTTGGTCGGCGGCGCCGTCGGCGTCGCACTCGACTCGTCGGGCATGCTCGCCGTCGTGATGAACCAGCGGTCCGCCGCCGAGGAACTCGGGCTCGATGTCGGCGACCAGGTCACGATCACGCCCGCCGACGACGATGAGGGCGGTGACGGTGGCGGTTCGGCCGAACCCGTCCCCGTGTCGCTCTCGCCGACCTGAACCCGGGCTCGCACGGCCGATAGCGTCGATCTCGATGCGCCCCGCCACCACGCTCACGCTCGGCCTGCTGCTCGCCGTCATCCTGATCGCCGGGATCATCTCGCTGCTCCGAATCTGACACGCAGCGAGTTGGATTCTGTCCCCGAGCAAGAATCCAACTCCTCGCGGTCGTGTTGGATTGTGTC
>JBCBDK010000007.1:6873-16443 GCA_038529675.1 Actinomycetota bacterium | reverse complement strand
CCCGAGCAGGAATCCAACTCCTCGCGGTCGTGTTGGATTGTGTCCCCGAGCAGGAATCCAACTCCTCGCGGTCGTGTTGGATTGTGTCCCCGAGCAGGAGTCCAACTCGGAGGTGGCCCTGTCTGTGCCATTGAGCGGAACCGGGGCAGTAGTCTCGTACGGCGGTCGGGCCACGGGCCGGGCGGACACGAGATCGATGGGGGAACGGTGAACCTTGCGAGCATCCTCGACGGCCACGACGCCGAGCACACGGCGCTGATCTGCCGCGGCCGATCGACGACCTACGGCGAGCTGCGCAGCCAGATCGACCGGGTACGTGGCGGCCTCTCGTCGCTCGGTGTGGGTGACGGCGATCGCGTCGCCCTGCTGTGCAGCAACTCCCGGCACTTCGTCATCTCGTACTTCGCCACCCTCGGGCTCGGCGCAGTCGCCGTACCGCTCAACCCACTCAGCCCGGCGCCGGAGCTCGAGGCCGAGATCGGCAAGGTCGGCGCGAAGGTCGTCATCATCGAGAAGGTGAGCACGGCCACCTGGAACACGGTCGATCGCAGCGCAGTGCCGGCCGTGAAGACGGTCGTCACCTGTGACCCGAGCGAAGCGCCCGACGATGCGGTCTCGATCGACGACCTCCTCGAGCGCGAGCCGATGGAGCGGATCGACGTCGACCCCGATCATCTCGCGACCTTGATCTTCACCAGCGGCACCGCCGGCAAGCCGCGTGCCGCGATGCTCACGCACGGCAACCTCCGCGCCAACCTCGACCAGAGTCGGACCACCGAGCTGCATCCGCACTCCGGCGACGTCATCTACTCGGTGCTGCCGCTGTTCCACATCTTCGGGCTCAACGTCACGATGAGTCTCGGGTTGTACGTCGGTGCGACGGTCGTGCTCGTCCAGCGCTTCGATCCGCTCACCGCCGCCGACACGATCCGCGACCGGGGTGTCACCGTGCTGCCCGGTGCACCGTCGATGTGGACCGCGTTCGCCCACTTCGAAGAGCTCGACGAGGCCACCTTCGCGACCGTCCGGCTCGCGTTGTCCGGCGCATCCAAGCTCCCGGTCGCCGTCGCCGAGAAGATGCGTGACCGATTCGGTGTGGTGATCTACGAGGGGTACGGGTTGACCGAGGCCGCGCCGACCGTGACGTCGAGCGTGGGCGGTGTCGCCAAACCCGGATCGGTCGGCCGCGCGCTCGAAGGCGTGCAGGTCCGTCTCGTCGGTGAGTCGGGCAGCGACGCGCTCGTCGGCGATGCCGGCGAGATCTGGGTGCGCGGACCGAACGTCTTCGCCGGCTACTACCAGGACGCCGACGTGACCGACGCCGTGCTGACCGAGGACGGATGGCTCAAGACCGGCGACATGGCGGTCGTCGACGACGACGGCTACCTCTACCTCGTCGACCGGGCGAAGGACCTCGTCATCGTGTCAGGGTTCAACGTCTATCCGGCCGAGGTCGAGAGCGTGCTCACCTCACATCCCGAGGTCACCGATGCGGCGGTCGTCGGCGTTCCGCATCCGCACACCGGTGAGGCCGTCAAGGCGTTCGTCGTTGCCGTCCCCGGCGCCGAGGTCGACGAAGAGTCGCTCATCGAGTACACCCTCGATCACCTCGCCCGGTACAAGTGCCCGAACAAGGTGCTGTTCGTCGACGAACTGCCGAGGAACACCTCCGGCAAGCTGCTCCGGCGCGAACTCGTCGTCCACTGACCCGGTGGCAACCTGCGAGCGGACCCGCCACCGTGGTGTCGCCGGTGTCTGACGACACACGAAATCCGCACGGCAGGGCTTTGTGAAAACGTGCACGAAGTGCCTAGGTTTGGCGTTTCATGGCTGGACAGCGAGCACGTCGGCGAATCCCCGAAGCGACGGTCGCTCGGCTGCCCGTGTACCTGCAGTTGCTGTCCACCCAGTACGACGACGGCGTGACCAACATCTCGTCGGAGGAGCTCGCCGACCTCGCAGGCGTCAACGCCGCCAAGGTCCGCAAGGATCTCTCGTACCTCGGCAGCTACGGCACCCGCGGTGTCGGCTACGAGGTCGAGTTCCTCGTGTATCAGATCAAGCGTGAGCTCGGCCTCACCCACGACTGGCCGGTCGTCATCGTCGGCGCCGGCAACCTCGGTCAAGCGCTCGCCGGATACGGCGGGTTCACCGAGCGAGGCTTCCCGGTCGGTGGGATCGTCGATGTCGATCCGGCGAAGATCGGCACCGTGGTCGGCGGCGCACGCGTCCGCCACGTCGACGAACTCGATCAGATCGTCCGCTCGAACGACCTCTCGATCGGCGTGATCGCGACGCCAGCCGCAGCAGCGCAGTCGGCCGCAGACGCGCTCGTGGCCGCCGGCATCACGAGCATCTTGAACTTCGCTCCCAACGTGATCAACGCGCCGCACGGGGTCAGCGTCCGCAAGGTCGACCTCGCGGTCGAACTCCAGATCCTCAGCTATCACGAGCAGCGTCGTGCGAACGCCCGCCAGGCGACCCTCCAGTCGGTGCCTGGGGCCGGCGGGCCCCGTCGAGGCGCCTCGGCGTAGGCCGGAATAGGCTGGGCCGTTCATGTCCTCGCTGCTCGTCGTCGGTGTGAACCACCGCAGCGCACCGCTCTCGGTGCTGGAGCGTCTCACCATCGCGCCCGACCACCTCGGGAAGGCGGTGGCGGGGCTCGCCGAACGAGACTCATTTCGTGAGGCGACGATCGTGTCGACCTGCAACCGCACCGAGGTCTACGTCGTCGCGGAACTGTTCCATGGCGCGTACGCCGACGTCCGCGACTTCCTCTCCGACATCGGCGACCTGGGTGTCGATCAGCTCGCGCCGCATCTGTTCAGCGAGCACGATGGCGGCGCAGTCCGGCATCTGCTCGAGGTCGCATCGGGCCTCGACTCCGCCGTGCTCGGCGAGTCCGAGATCCTCGGGCAGGTTCGTACCGCATGGGAGGTCGCCCGAACCGAGTCGGCGGCACGATCGCAACTGAACCTGCTGTTCCGCTCGGCCGTGGCGACGGGCAAGCGGGCGCGCACCGAGACCGGCATCGGTCGGGGCACGGCCTCGATCAGTCACGCCGCCGTCGAGATGCTCACGGACGTGGTCGGGGACCTCGCAGGTCGTCACATCGCCGTGATCGGAGCCGGGTCGATGGGCGAGGGTGTGGCAGTCGCGCTCCACAAGCACGGCGGTTGCACGATCGACGTCGTCAACCGTTCACCCGAACGCGGCGATGCCCTCGCAGCGCGCGTCGGGGGCCGCTCGGTCGGTATCGATCACCTCCAGGACGCGCTCGAGTCGTGCGATGTCGTCATCGCGTCCACCGGTTCGGGTGAGCCGGTCATCACGCCCGAGACCGTTCGTTCGGCCGGGCGCGGTCCGGAACGACCGCTGTCGATCATCGACATCGCGCTGCCTCGCGACGTCGATCCCGAAGTGGCCGACCTCGACGGCCTCACCGTGTTCGACCTCGACGACCTCCGCGACTGGGCCGATCGTGGCCGCGTCGCCCGCGACGCCGAGGCCGAGCGCGTCCGCGCCATCGTCGCCGAAGACACCGAGCAGTACCTGGTCGACTCCACCGCCCGCCAGGCGGCGCCGCTCGTCGCCTCGATGCACGTGGCCGCCGAGGCGATCAGGGCGGGCGAACTCGAGCGGTTCGCGAAGAAGCTGGCCGGCCTCGACGCCGCCGACCGTCGTGCCGTCGACGAGCTGACGCGGGCGATCCTCGCGAAGCTCCTCCACGAACCGTCGATCCGGCTCAAGACGCAGGCCGGCACTCCGCAGGGCGCGCGCAACGCCGCTGCGATCCGCGACCTCTTCGATCTCGGTTGAGCGGTCGGGCCCACGTGTCCGGTACCGCGCCGCTCAGACTCGCGACACGCCGTTCGCTGCAGGCGACCACCCAGGCCCAGACCGTCGCCGACGCCATCACCGCCGTCACGGATCGACCGACCGAGTTGGTGTTCGTCGACACGTTCGGCGACCGGACCCAGGCCGACGACGTCCCGCTGCACGCGATCGGCGGCCAAGGCGTGTTCGTGAAGGAGGTGCAGCGCGCCGTGCTCGACGGGCGTGCCGACGTCGCCGTGCACTCCGCCAAGGACGTGCCGTCGGAGATCGCCGACGGGCTCGTGATCGCCGCGTTCACCGCTCGCCGGAGCCCGAACGACGTGCTCGTCGGTCGGCCCTTGGCCGACCTCGCCCCGGGTGCGACCGTCGCCACCGGTTCGGTTCGTCGCCGCGCACAACTCGCCGCCGCTCGCACCGACCTTCACTTCGCCGAGCTGCGCGGCAACATCCCGTCCCGGCTCGAGAAGGTGCCCGACGGCGGTTCGATCGTCATGGCACTCGCCGCCCTCGAGATCCTCGAGTTGACCGACCGGATCGCAGAGGTCCTTCCCGTCGTCGACTTCGTCCCCGCCGTCGGCCAGGGGTGCGTGGCAGTCGAGTGCCGCGTCGACGACCTCGACACGATCTCCGAGGTCTCGGCCGTCGACCACCCAGACTCTCGACGTGCCGTCGAGATCGAGCGTGCGTTTCTCGGCGAGCTCGGGAGCGGCTGCTCGTTGCCGGTCGGTGCGCACGTCGTCGACAGCGTGCTCCACGCCTTTCTCGCCGATTCCGACCGCGGTGTCCACGAGACGCGGGTCGTCGAGCTCCCGCCGTCGGATCATCCAGCCGGCATCGCCGTCGCTCGACGGACCGCCGTGGACCTGCGATCCGCCGTCGGAGGCTGACGCTGGTGGCAGCGTCGCTCGCGGGGTGTCGGGTGGTCATCACTCGCGAGCGGCCGGGGCTCCTGGCCGAGCTGCTGTCCGATCGTGGCGCCGACGTCCGCCACGTGCCGTTGATCGAGGTCGTCGATCCCGACGACGGCGGCCGAGCTCTCCGCACGGTGCTGCGTCGGCCGGATCGGGTCGATTGGGTCCTGGTCACATCACCCGCCGGTGCCGAGCGTGTGGCGGCTGGTCTGGTCCGAACTCCCGACACGTTGCGCTTCGGTGCGGTCGGAACCGCCACTGCAGAGCGGCTCGCGCAACTGATCGGTCGTTCGCCCGAGCTCACGCCGCATCGTCAGCTGGCGGCTGAACTCGCCGAGAGGTTCGTCGCGCTCCACGCGGGCGCCCCACAACGGGTCGTGGTCGCGCAGGCCGATCGCGCCAACGCGGTGCTGGTCGATGAGCTCCGACGCGCCGGGCACGTCGTCGACGCGGTCGTGGCGTACCGAACGGTCGCCCGAGTGCCGTCCGACGCCGAGATCGCCGCGCTCGTCGCCGCCGATGCGGTCGTGTTCGCGAGCGGATCGGCGGCGTCGTCGTGGTCGGAGGCGCTCGGCGACCGTGCGAGCCGATTGCTGCCGCCCATCGTGGTCGCGATCGGGCCGACCACCGCCGCTGCGGCCGCAGAGAATGGGCTCAAGGTCACCGCCGTCGCTGCCGATCACTCAGTGCCGGGCCTCGTAGCGGCTGTCGAGCATCAGTGGCGCACGTCCGAGGGGTCGGACCGCCAATGATGGTGGTGGTCGGTGCGAGACGTGGCAGACTTTCCGCCTGAACAGCGGGGGGACGAACGGCAACGTGACGCCCCGCCGCGACAACACCCGAGAGGAGCGACGTGCACCGACGTGGGCGCAGCAAGCGCATCGTTGCGGCTTCTGCCGTCGCGCTCGCCGCGGGCATGTTGCTCTCCGACAGTGGCGTTCGCGTCGCGGCGGAGCCGAATGTCGCGCTCCAGGACGTCGACGACAGCCTCGCCGGGCCCCGCTCGTCGGTCATCGCCGGTGAGATCACCGGCGCCGCTCCTGCGGTGTCCGGTGACGGCCGCTTCGTCGTGTTCGAGGGTGCACCTCCGGTCGAGGCCGAGGGTGCGCCGACCGACACCCGCACCACCAGTGTCTTCCTCAGTGATCGCGAGACCGGCGAGACCGTCGAACTGAGCCCCGTGCCCGACGGCATCCGCTCGGGCGACACCGTGCTTCCGGCCATCTCCGGTGACGGTTGTGTCGTCGCCGCCATCACCGAGATGCCGCTCGACATCTTCCGCGACGACGACCGCAACGCCCGGTGGGACGTCTACCGCGCGGTGTTGCCGCACTGCGGTGGCTCCATCGGCGACTGGGAGCTCGTCTCGACCCGGTCGGGGACCGGTGGTCTCTCCCGCGACGACGTCGTTCTCGAGCGTCCTGCCATCGAGCGGGGCGGCACCACCGTCGCGTACACCCACCCTGCCGACCACTACTTCGAACCTCGCGACGTGACCGCGATCTCGATCGTCGACCTCGCGGTGCCCGCGGGTGACCCGTTCCGGACCCGCCTCGCCACCGGGCTCCCTCCCGATCTGCCCGACAATCAGTTCGTCCACTCGGGCATGGCGCAACCCGCTCTCTCCGAGGACGGTCGCTTCCTCGCGTTCCGCTCCAGCGCCACGTCCGACCAGCCGGTCCCGACGTGGTCGACGGGCCTGGTCGAGGGCGGGCCGGCGACGAGCCAGGTGTACGCCTGGGACCTCCAGGACCTCGACCCCTTCACCGCCGTGCGGCTCGTCTCGGCGACCGCGTCGGGCGCCCCGGCATCCGCCGGCGCCGCCGACCCCGACATCTCCCGCGACGGAACGGTCGTCGCGTTCACGTCGGCCGACCCGACCCTCGTGCCCGACGCGTCGTATCCCGTCTGCTCGGCGAACTGCCCCACGCAGGTGTTCGTCGCCGAGCGCGATCTCGACGGCGATGCCCTCGTCGACGCGCCCGGCCAGCAGCGCATCTCGCTCGTGTCCGCCGCCCCCGTCGCCGGCGGCTCCGGCCTGATCGCCGGCCTGGCCCCGTCGATGCGACCGGCGCTCGCCGGGAACGGTCAGCTGGTCGCGTTCACGACCAAGGCGACGAACCTCCAGCTGATCGAGGTGCCCGGCATCGGGAGCGGGCCCGACGGTGACGTCCTGCTCGCGCATCTGCGCCGCGGCACGATCGAGCGGCTGACCGTCGGCCCCGTCGACGGCGTCGTCCCGGTGGTCGGTGTCCACGCCAATCCAGTCCTGAGCGACACCGGCCGGACCGTCGTCTTCGACACCGCTGCCGCGGACCAGCTCACCGGCGAGGTGCTCGAGTCGCAGCGCGACCCCGACGATCCTGAGTCGATCGGCTCGAGCGGTCGACGGGTCGTCGCACGCTCGTTGCCACCGCTGCTCTCGCTGCCCGACGCGGATCTCGGCACCACACTCGTCGGTGTCGAAGGCGACGAGTGGTACGTCGCCGTCATCAACGACGGACCCTCGTCGTTCCAGCCGTCCGAGGTCACGATCTCCAACTCCGAGTTCACGATCAACGAGGAGAAGTCGACGTGCCTGCTGGGCACGGCGATTCCCGCGGGTGGCGACTGTACGGTCGCGCTGTCGTACACACCCCGCCGCGGGGGGACCTCGTCGGCCACGCTTCGAGTCGCCGAAGCCGGCTTCGGTGCCGTCGCCATCGAGTCGAACATCTCCGGCGCCGGTGGCGAACCGACGTTGCGCATCGATCCGGCCGGGGCCGATCTCGGCGTCGTCACCGTCGGTGATCGCAGCGTCGAGTTCCAGTTCGACGTCGCCAACATCGCCGCCTACGTCCCGACCTCGCTCGAGACGTTCGAGATCAGCGGCGCCCACGCGGACGACTTCGAGCTGACCACCAACGACTGTCTCGACCGCCCGCTGAACCCGCGCGCCTCGTGCTCGGTCGGGATCACGTTCCAGCCGACCGATGCCGGCCGCCGAACGGCGCTCGTCACCCTCGGTACGCCGACCGGTCAGTACACGACGATGGTGCTCGCAGGCGACGGCCTCTTCGAGCCGACGGTGGAGATCGCACGGACCGAGGTCGCCGTCGGCGAGGCCTTCATCGTCAAGGGCTCGGGGTACGAGGCGAACAGCGAGGTGACCATCGTGTTCGGCGACGACCCCTCGGATGCTGTCGTCGCCTCGACCGACGCCGACGGGAACGTCTTCGTCAGCATGCCGGTGTCGTCCGGTGTCCGCGGCGGTGACCGGCCGGTGGTCGTGCAGTCCACCAGCGGCGTCGCGGCCTCGTCGTCGGTCGAGATCCGCGACGACGAGCGCACGCTGGTCGGGATGCCGGGCTTCGGCCTCGGCGGCTGACCCGGTCGCAGCCGCCCGGGCGACTCACTCGCCGTCGAACGAACGACCACTGAGGTTGACCGCCGACGCGCACGTCCCGACCGACGGGGAGCCGACGTTGTCGCAGCGGACCGTGAACGTGACGTTGTCGCCTGGGCGCAGTCGAATCGGCGTGATGCGCGGCTCGAACAGCGCGCCGCGGATGTTCTCGAGCGACCACACGTAGACCTCGTCGCCGTTGACGGCGAGCGACGCGCGGCCACTGTCGTCGTTGGTGTTCTCGATGCGGACATCGGTGAGGTCGAACAGGCGTCCCTCGGCGACCGAGAACGAGTCGCTCTGGGTCTCGGCGAGGACCGGGGTGACGGCAAGTCGGACGAACTCGGGGTCGCCTGCCTCGAGCGCGGGTCCCGACGAGTCGGAGTCGTCGTCGGTGTCGCTCGGGCCGGCTGCGAGATCGATGTCCGCACCGAGTTCGTCGATCGCGTCCTGGAACCTGACGACCTCGTCGTCGACGGCCTCTTCGGCGCGATCCTCGATCGTCGGGCGCACCAGGCCGAACCAAGCGGCGATGGCGCCGCCGACGACGGCCAGTACGGCGGCGACCCGGCCGACGCCCGCCGCAGAGATCGTCGGCGGCTGGATCAGCGCGAACGACTCGCTCGCCGGGTCGTGCCCGGGCTGCTCGGCCTCGACCTCGAAGTCGAGGGTCCGGGTGCTGCGTCGGAACAGCCCGCTTCGTGCCTTCGCCCGGAAGCGGACGAGGCTGGACCCGCCGGGTGCGACACCGACCGCGGGCGGGTCGAACGAACCGTCGATGCGTCCACTCGGATCGACGAGGCGGAGTCTGCAGCTCGCCAGGCCGTTGCCGTGGTTCTCGACCATGAACTCGAGGCTGGCGCGTCGGCGCGCTCGCACGACCGGATGGAGGGCCACGATCCGCCGGTCGTCGAACGGCTGGATGTCGAGCGTGGTCTCGGCGTTGACCGATGCGTCCGGTTCGTCGGTGGGGATGATCCGGACGCCGACCACGGTGGGGCCGGCGGTGGTCGTGGGGAGCTGGGGTGGTGCGACCTCGACGTCGATCACGTCGGCCGAGCCGGCGAACAGCGTGACGTTGCCCCGTTCGACGTTCACCCAGTTGGCCGTGAGGCCCGACGGAACGATCGTGTAGCTCTCGGTCCGTTCACCGAGGTTCTGGACCGAGAGCTGCAGCGTGATACTCGACCCGGCCTCCAGTTCGACCTCTTCGTTCGAGAACCACGCCTGCACGGACACGGCGACGACGCTACCGAACCCACCGCCCTCACCCCTGCCACCGTCCCCGCCGTCCACCGATGTTGGATTCTGTCCCCGAGCTGGAATCCAACTCCGCCGTGACCCAAGTTGGATTCTGTCCCCGAGCTGGGATCCAAGCTGGAATCCAACTCCGCCGTGACCCAAGTTGGATTCTGTCCCCGAGCTGGGATCCAACTC
>JBCBDK010000007.1:0-6773 GCA_038529675.1 Actinomycetota bacterium | reverse complement strand
ATCCAACTCCGCCGTGACCCAAGTTGGATTCTGTCCCCGAGCTGGGATCCAACTCGGGTGAGGAATCCAGTGTCGGGGTGGGAGTGCGTAGGCTCACGGGCGTGAGCGGTGGGAGTCAACGGCCCGGCAGTCGGCCACGGCGATTGCGGCGGACCGAGGCGATGCGAGCACTGGTGTCCGAGGTTCACGTCCGCGTCGACGACCTGGTCGCACCGCTGTTCGTTCGCGAGGGCATCGATGCGCCGGTTCCGATCGAGTCACTCCCCGGTGTTGCGCAGCACACGCTCGACTCCCTCGACGAGGAGGTCGCCGAACTCGTCGAACTCGGCGTGCGCGCCGTCATCCTCTTCGGTGTGCCTTCCGAGAAGGACGACATCGGCAGCGGCGCTTTCGATCCCGACGGAGTCGCGCAGCTCGCGATCGGCCGACTCAAAGCGGCACACGGTGATTCCCTCGTCGTCATGGCCGACCTTTGTGTCGACGAGTACACCTCGCACGGACACTGTGGTGTCCTCGACGATCGCGGCGACGTCGACAACGACGCGACGCTCGAGGTGTACGCCAAGGTCGCTGTCGCTCAGGCCAGCGCCGGGGCGGACATCGTCGCGCCGTCGGGAATGATGGACGGCCAGGTCGCCGTCATCCGCAGGGCCCTCGACGACGCGGGATTCGAGCACGTCGCGATCCTGGCCTACTCGGCCAAGTACGCGAGTGCGCTCTACGGACCCTTCCGCGATGCGGTCGACGTCGAGATCGCCGACGGTGGCGATCGGAAGAGCTACCAGCAGGACCACCGCAACGTCGCCGAGGCGGTGCGCGAGGTCGACCTCGACCTCGACGAAGGCGCCGACATGGTGATGGTCAAGCCGGCGGTCGCCTACCTCGATGTCATCGCCGATGTGGCCGACCGGGTCGATGTGCCGGTCGCCGCGTATCACGTTTCTGGCGAGTACGCGATGATCCACGCCGCCGGCGCCAGGGGCTGGGTCGACACCGGTGCGGTCGCGCTCGAGCACCTCACCGCGATCAAGCGGGCCGGTGCGTCGATCATCCTCACCTACTTCACCCGGTGGTTCGCTGAGCAGGTCGCTGCGGGCACCGTCGAGTGACCCGGCTGCCTGTGCTCATCGATGGACCTGTGATCCGAACGGAGACCCAGTGACGATTCCCCTCTGCGACCCCGCCGGCTGCGTCGACGCCGGCTGCACCGCCACCGTCTGCCGGGGTGCCGGCGTGGCCTCGAACCGCGAGATGTTCGAGCGGTCGAAGGCGGCGATTCCCGGCGGCGTCAACTCGTCGATCCGGGCATTCAAGGCGGTGGGTGGTGAACCGTACGTCGTCGCATCCGCGGATGGCGCCACGATCACCGACGTCGAGGGCACCACCTACTTCGACCTGGTGCAGAGCTACGGCGCCGTCATCCTCGGTCACGCTCATCCGGCCGTGACCGCGGCGATCGGTGCGGCCGCGCCGGATGGGACTTCCTATGGTGCACCCACGCCACGCGAGATGAAGTTGGCGGAGGCGATCTCTGAACGCGTGCCGAGCTGTGAGCGGGTCCGTCTGATGAACTCGGGCACCGAGGCGACGTCGACCGCCATTCGTCTCGCCCGCGGGGCGACCGGTCGCGACCGCGTCGTCACCTTCGCCGGCAACTTCCACGGCGCTACCGACGCACTCCTCGTCGCCGGCGGATCCGGTGTGGCCACGCTCGGACTCCCGGGCACCGCCGGGGTGCCGAACGCCTCGGTCGCGGAGACGATGGTGGCCCCGTACAACGTCGTGCCCGAGCTCGACGACCAGGTCGCTGCCGTGATCGTCGAACCGGTCGCAGCGAACATGGGCGTCGTCGCACCGGTCGCCGGATTCCTCGAGGGGCTGCGCGTCGAGTGCGATCGCGTCGGCGCGCTGTTGATCTTCGACGAGGTCATCACCGGCTTCCGGCTCGGCCCCGGCGGCGCCCAGGCAAAGTACGACGTCCGCCCCGACATCACCTGCTTCGGCAAGGTGATCGGTGGCGGGGTGCCGGTCGGTGCCATCGGTGGTCCGTCCGACGTGATGGAGCAGCTCTCGCCGCTCGGCAGCGTGTTCCACGCCGGAACACTGGCAGGCAATCCGCTCGCCACGGCTGCGGGGCTCGCGGCGCTCGATCAGCTGACCGGCGACGTGTACATCGAGTTGATGGCCCGCGCCCGGCATCTCGCCTCGCGCTTGCGCGACGCGTGCTCGTCGGCGGGGTTCGCGGCGCGCTTTCCCGTCGTCGGCACGCTGTTCGGCATCGTCTGTGGCGACGAACTCGCCGGCCCGTCGTCGGCACCGGTCCGCAACTTCGACGACGCGAAGCGAACCGACGAGGCCGCGTTCGCCCGGTTCTTCCAGGCGATGCTCGACGAGGGAGTGGCGATGGCACCAGGAGCGTACGAGGCGATCTTCGTCGGCCTCGCGCACACCGACGACGTGATCGATCGCATCGCCGACGCTGCCCACCGAGCGGCCACCACGGCTGCGAGCTGAGTCGCCCGCACCGAACGCGGCGCGCTCGCCGGCGATCGGGGTGCCGTCGCCGCAGCGCGGCCCTTCGGTACGGTGACACGGTGCGGCAGATCCTGAGCGTGCGGTTCGTGGCGGCGCTCGCAGCGCTGCTCGGGCTCACGCTCGCGGTCCAGACCGTGTTCGCCGACGACGATGCGGACCTCGTCGTGATCGAGGAGGTCGAGGCGCCGAACCGCCGTGTCGATCTGATCTCGATCGTCGAGACCGTGCGTCGGTCCCCCGACTTCATCATCAACGAAGCGGGCGTGACCGACGGCTTCCTCGACGCCGAGTTCGCCGACGGCCGCGTCATGCGCGTCGCACCGGGGACACCGGGTGAGATCACCTGCCCGAACCTTCGGCTCCCGAACCGCTGCGTCGTGTTCGCAGACCTCGTCGGCGACGCGGTGCTTTGGTTCGCGCTGCTGCCGAAGGGCCCGAACAACACCGTGTTGCTCCCGCCGATCCTCGATCTCGAGGAAGGCTTCGCGGTCTTCGAGAACGGCTGGGAGATCCGCTACCCGCCGGTGATCGAGCGCATCTGCACCGACGACATCACCAGTTTCAGCGACTTCCTCCGGCGCTACGGACCGAACAGCACGAGCATCGTCGACATCGAGACCCAAGTGGTCTCCGCCGTTCGCTGCGGCGAAGAGGTCCGACCCGACGCCGTGCCCGACCTGCTCGACGACCCGTTCCAACCCGTCGCCGGCTGATCGCTCGTGGCGCCGGCAGCGGCGCCAGCGTCAGCCGAGCAGAGCGTGGGCGGCGGCGAGGCCGCTGTTGTGTGCGGCTTCGACGCGCGGCCCGGCGAACGCGTCGCCGGCGAGGACGATCGTCGAGTCCGCCGTGACCCAGCACGGGTCCGGCCACACGGTGCGCGGCGTGGCGAAGCGCCACTTCTTGAGTTGCGACTCGACGATCGACGCGTCGCCCAGCCACGGGGTCGCGGCGTCGATCAGATCGGCGAGGACCTCGTCGGGGTCGTCGTCCCAGCGGTCCTCGCTCCACGTCGGGCCGGCGTGGAACGTGACGGCCGGCGCACCGCTGATGCCCTTCGCAGCGTTGTCGCCGATGAAGCTGAAGACGTCGTCGGGATCCTGGAGCCCGCCCGGCGAGCTGATCGCGGTCGGTCCGTCGACCGCGCACAGCAACCCGATCGTCCGGTCGTACTCGGTGCGGAACAGACGCTCGGGGAACTCCACGCCGTGGTCGGTGTCGCCGTCCGTCGGGGCATCGTGGGCATCGCGTTCGCCGAGGACGGTGTCGATCAGCAGTGCGAACGACTGTGGCAGCGGCGCGGTGAGGACGACCGCGTCGGCCTCCCGCACGGTGTCGTCGTCGATCACCACGCGCCATCGATGTGCTGCGCCTGCCTCGTTCGGCCGCACCGCGAACACCATCGTCGACGTCTCGACGTGGAGTTCCGAGGCCAGGTCCTTGGCGAGTGAGTTCATGCCGTCGGTCCCGACGTAGCGGGGATGGCCGTCCTCGTCGCCGAAGCCGCGAGTCCACACGCGTACGACGCCGCGGTCGAGCCAGTCGTCGACACGCGCCTGGAATGCCGGCGTCCGCACGGTGAAGAACTGTGCGCCGTGGTCGAGTCGGGCGTTGCCGATGCGACGTGTCGCGAGCCGTCCGCCGACCGAGCGGCCCTTGTCGATCAGCGTGACGTCGACGCCCGCTGCGGCGAGTTCGCGACCGGCGACGAGCCCGGCGAGCCCGGCGCCGATGATCACCACCGAGCGGGCTCGGCCGGTGGTCGGCGACGACACGGGTGATGCGACGGGCCTGGTCGGCTCGGACGGCGTAGGCCGCTCGGACGATTCGGACGGTGGCGTCGGCGCGGACGGCATGGCCCGATCGTCGCAGCGATCAGCCGATACCGGCCAGTCGATCGTCGGAACCGTCGGCGTCGTATCGGGCGATCGGTGCCGCAGCTCCGTGCCAGGCTCGCTCGGCACGGCCCAGGAACTCGAGCAAGATCCGGTTGAAGGTCGTGGCGTGCTCGATCATGAAGCCGTGCGCGGCACCGCTGATGACGGCGAGCTCGGCGGTGGGGATCAGCTCGACGAGTTCTTCGCTGTCGGCCCGCGGGGTGAGCACGTCCTGGTTGCCGACGAGCACGAGGACCGGCACGTCGATCTCGCCGATCCGGTCCGCGTACTCGACGGGTGCGTCGAGGATCGCGTCGACCTGGCTCGCGAACGCGTGCCGCGGCCTGGTGAGCGCCAGCGGGCCGAGCCAGCCCATCGCCGGGAAGTAGCGCCGGAACGAGCGAGGGCCGATGACCCAGCGGGCTGCCTCGCTGCTCATCATCCCCATGCCACCGCCGAGTGCCTGATCGCGCCATTCGGCGAGCAGCTCTTCGCGCCACGGCCAGTTCGAGGCCGCCGTGCACGCGAGCGTGACCGAGCGAGTCCGTTCGGGGTACTTGACGGCGAGGATCTGGCTGATCACGCCGCCCATCGAGGCGCCGACGACGTGTGCGGTCTCGATGCTGCCGTGGTCGAGGACGGCGATCGCGTCGTCGGCCATCTGCTCGAGCGAGTAGGCCCCGTGCGGTTTGTCGCTCCGGCCGGCGCCTCGGTTGTCGAACGCGATCGACCGGTACCACGGCGCCGACCCGAGGCGTTGGAGGATCCAGCCCGACTTGCTGGCGCCGAGACCCTGGATGAACAGCACCGGTGCCGCGCCGGGTCGGCCGGTGATCTGGTAGTGCAGCCGGGTGCCGTCGGTGGAGCGGACGTAGGTCATCGGCGTGCCCTCGTCGAGTCCGCCCGGCGTCGCGCCGGCATCAGTGCGATCCCATTCCGGACAGGGGCAGCCAGTCGAGCGGTGTTCCCGTCTGAATGTCGCCCATCTCCGACAGCAGCGAACGGATCGTGACCCGCAGCTTGTCGGACAGCTCGAGTTCGCCGAGCGGCCCGCGTCGGTGGCGCGGCGAGCGCATCGCCGGCCCGATCTCGACCCGTGCGGACCGACCGAACGGATGGGAGGTCGTGGCGGCGGGGAACACCCGGCTCCCCGTGGCGAGCGCTGCCCCCACGATCGCGTGGTCCACGACGCCGACCTGGCGGGGCCGGCGAGATGTGGCAGCGCCGAGGACGACGAGTTCGTCGGCGCGTAGTGCGCCGGCCACCTCGTCGGGGTGGTCGAGGAGGCCGCCGAGGCGTCGGGCCGCTGCACCGATCAGGTCGTCGTCGGGTCGCCCGACGAACCGGACCGGGCGATCGACCGCTTCGCTGATCGCGAATGCGGTGAACAGTGGTGCCAGCGAGAGTCGCGGCGAGTTGACGACGACGAGCGCACCGCGCCGTTTGGGGAGGCGCTGGTCGCCGCCCGTCGAGACGTCCCATCGGAGCCGGGCGGCGAACATGACGTTGCGGACCAGCACGGCGTCGCGGCCCCAGTCGTCGGTCTCACCCGCTGGTTCCTCGGTCAGCCGTCGAGCGGCGGAGCGAAGGCCGTCGGCGAACGGCGTCGCGACGGCATCGGCGAGGGCGACGCCGGAGCGGGTGGCGGTGTCGGCGATCGTGCCCGGGATGGTGGACGTGACCGTGCGGGTGACCGTGCGGCCGACCGTGGTGGCCATCGAGCCGGCTCGACGGTCGAGGTCGAACGGCAGGACGTTCGAGCGGCCTGCGTCGTCGCTGCGTGTCGTCCGGGTGTCGGATGCGCTCATGCGATCTGCTTCCGTGCGGGACGGCGGACGATGCTCGGCCAGCCGTACAGCGAGTCGATCACCTCGGGCGTCGTCTGCTCCGGCACGACCCCGAGCAGCTCGAACATCCGACCGTTGTCCGCGAGGCGGCCCCGTCGGAGCGCCTCCTCGACGTGTTCGGGGATCGGCGCGCCGGCGAGGAAGCCGACGCGTCGCGCCGCCACCCACTGCGGGCCGAGGATCGGCAGCGGGATGCGTCGGCCCCGTCGTGCGGCCTGGAGCGCAGTGACCGACTCCGACGCGACGACGTTGACCGGCTCTGCGAGGCCGCGTTCGGCGGCGGCGACGAGGGCGCGGGCGGCATCACGCTGGCGGATGACCGAGAACGATGGGTCCGCCCAGGCGGTGAACGGCACGGCGGGCAGGCGCAACAGCCGCCCGAGCGGGCTCGGCACATGGGGGCCGAGGACCGAGGCGAGGCGAACCGCGCCGACCGTGACCCCGACGCGGGCGGCGACGCTCGCCGCCGTGCGTTCGATGGCGCCGCCACCTCCGTGCTCGGCGCGGCCGCCGAGTG
>JBCBDK010000006.1:0-22628 GCA_038529675.1 Actinomycetota bacterium | reverse complement strand
ACACCGAGATCCAGAGCATCGACCGCCTCGCGGGGTCCGAGGACTGGCGAGATGACGCCAACTGCAAGGGGCAGTTGCACCTCTTCTTCGCGAAGAAGGCCGAGCGGCCGCAGGCACGTGCCCGGCGCGAGGCCAAGGCGAACGCACTCTGTCAGGAGTGCCCGGTCATGGAGCCGTGCAGGGAGTTCGCCCGCTCGAACCACGAGTACGGCTTCTGGGCTGGCGAATCCGAGGAAGACCGCCATCTGATGGGCTTCACGGTGTCCGCACCGATCGGCCTCCGCGCTCGTAAGTACCGCACCGACCCCGACGAACCCCTCTCCGCCTGACCCACCACACAAGTTGGATTCTGTCCCCGAGCAGAAATCCAACTCGTTCATGACAAGTTGGATTCCGTCCCTGAGCAGGAATCCAACTTGGGTGGGGTCAGGGCCCGATGGGGCGGCCGGCGGCGGGGCGGTCGAAGGTGCCCTGGCGGTAGAGGTCGGCACTCGTGCCCATGTCGTCGGGAACGGCGACCGACGTGTCGCCGTCGTGGACGCACACCCGGCGCAGAATCCTCCACTCCCCGTTCCGACACTCGTACGAGTCGAGGTAGCGCCCGTACCACGTGTCGAGCACCCGCTCGTCCTTGCGCATCAGCAGGCTCACGTTTTGGCAGTCTCCGCGGGCGGTGACGCCGCCCTCGTCGATCTCGACCCGGTGGTTCATGATCAGATGCTTGGTCCAGACGAATCGATCGTGGGCCGTCATGCAGATGTCGCAGAAGCCGTGTGCGTCGCCGACGTACCGACCGTGCTCGTCGACGCCGTCGGGCCAGTACGCCGACTTCATCGTGTCGGGGTCGAGCCGATCGACGCCGTACGAGTACCGCCGAGCGGCGTCTCGGCAGGCTTCCCTCGCGATGAGTTCGTCGATCGTCGGCGTGCGTGCGAGTGCGCTGAGCAGGTGTTCGTCCGGTGCGTCGGGCATTCCACGATCTTGTTACCTTCGGCACACCGCCGACGAGGCGGTCGAGCACTCCGCTCGGAGAACACGTGGAAGGAGAGCCCATGGGGGCCCTGGACGGCAAGGTTGCCTGCATCACCGGCGGCACGAGAGGTATCGGTCGGGCGACCGCTGAGGCGTTCCTCCGCGAAGGCGCCGAGGTCGTCGTGAACGGCAGAAGTGAGGAGAAGGGCGCCCGGGCGGTCAGCGAGATGCAGGCGTCACACGACGCCGGTGACCGCATCCACTTCATCGCCGGCGACGTCACGACCCGCGAAGGGTGCGAGTCGATCGTCAACGGCACGGTCGACCACTTCGGGTCCATCGACATCCTCTTCGCCAACGCCGGCGGTGCGGCCAATCACGCGCCCGTCGTCGATCTGACGGACGAGGCGATGCAGGACAGCCTCGTCTGGAACTTCTGGCACACGTTCTGGGCCATGCAGACCGCCTTCAAGCACATGATCCCGCAGGGGTCGGGTCGGGTCATCACGATGAGCTCGGTCGAGGGGAAGGTCGGCAAGCCGGCGATCTCGATCTACGTGGCCGCGAAGCACGCGATCAACGGCCTCACCAAGTCGGCGGCGCAGGAGGTCGGCACCCTCGGCATCACCGTCAACTCGGTGTGCCCGGGCGCGATCGAGACCGACATCATGATGGCGGAGGGGCCGGCGGCCGCCGAGGCGATGGGCCTCGACTACGAGGGGCTGCTGAACGTGTTCGCACAGGAGTCGGCGATCAAGCGGCTCAACGAGACGAGCGACGTCGCCGAGGTGTGCGTGCTGCTCGCGTCCGATGCAGGTGCCGGGATCACGGGCTCGATGATCTCGATCGACGGCGGCACGGCGCCGTACTGACCGAGAGCGAGGAGAGGACAGACATGGGAAAGCTTGATGAAAAAGTCGCCTGCATCACGGGCGGCACGCGCTCGATCGGGCGGGCGATGGCCGAGGCGTTCGTCGGCGAGGGCGCCAAGGTCGTCGTCAACGGTCGGAGCGAGGAGAAAGGGCGCCAGGCGGTCGCCGAGATGAACGCAGGCGACGCGGTCGACTTCTACGGTGGCGATGCGTCGAAGCAGGAAACGGTCGAGGGGCTGATCGAGTTCACGATCGAGCGGTACGGGCAGCTCGACATCTGCTGCCTGAACTCGGGCGGTGTCCAGAACACCGCCCCGGTCATGGCGATGACCGACGAGGAGTGGCAGCTCGAGGTCGACTGGAACCTCAACCACGTGTTCTGGGGAATGCGCGCCGCGCTCCAACACATGGTGCCGCGGGAGTCCGGTCGCATCATGGTGACGTCGTCGGTCGAGGGCAAGCTCGGCAAGCCGGGCATCCCCGGCTATGCGGCGACCAAGCACGCCGTCAACGGCCTCGTGAAGGCAGCGGCGCAAGAGACGGGCACCCTCGGCATCACGGTCAACGCGATCCTGCCCGGCCTCATCGAGACCGACATCGTCCGCGAGACGGGGCCTGACTCCGCGGTGGCGATGGGCCTCGACGGCTACGACGCCCTGATCGAGTTGTTCAGCCAGGAGTCGGCCATCAAGCGACCGAACACGGTCGAAGAAGTCGCTGCGGTGGCGCTCTTCCTCGCGTCGGACGCAGCGAAGAACATGACCGGCAACATGTTCCCCGTCGACGGCGGGACGATGCCGTACTGAGCACAACTCCGAACTTGGGGAGGATCCCATGGACCTGACCACCATCTCCTACGAGGCGCGCGACGGTGTCGCGCACGTCCGGTTCACGCGTCCCGAGGGGGCGAACGCGGTCAACCCGACGTTCTCGAAGAATCTCCGAGACGTGATGATCGAGATCGAGTTCGACGACGCGGTCAAGGCCGTGTCGGTGACCGCCGAGGGCAAGGTGTTCTGTGCGGGCGGCGACCTCAAGCTGTTCGCCGAGGCCGGTGAGGACGTCGGGCGGTTGGCGACCGACATGCTCGTCGACTTCCACGGTGCGATCTACAAGATGAACCGGACGCCGAAGCCGTTCGTCGCCGGAGTGCGGGGTGCGGCAGGTGGTGCGGGGCTCTCGCTGATGGCGTCGTTCGACCTCGTCGTGTCGGCCGAGTCGGCGAAGTACACGATGGCCTACACGAACGCAGGCGTCACGCCCGACGGCACGTCGTCGTACTTCGTCGCCCGCCACATCGGACTCCGCCGGATGATGGATCTCACACTGACCAACCGGGTGCTCGATGCGGCGACCGCCGAGGAGTGGGGTCTCGTGAACCGGGTCGTCCCCGACGACGACGTCGACGCGGAGACCGCCGCCCTCGCCCAACGGCTCGCAGACGGTCCGGCCTGGGCGTCGGGCCACGGCAAGCGCGTGATCTACGAGGGCTACGAACGCTCGCTCGAGTCGGCGGGCGAGTTCGAGGGCGTCACGATCGCGGCGTCGATGGCCACGCACGACGGTCAGGAAGGCATCGCCGCGTTCGCCGGCAAACGCCGCCCGGCGTTCCGCGGCAACTGATCTGCGGTCGACGCACCCCGACCGCTGCCCGGCGCAGCGATCACCGGGTGAACGATCACCAGGTGTAGTGGAGCTTTTCGGCCTCGGCCTGCAGTTCGACGCGGTGATCCGGATGGGCGATTGCGATCAGCGCAGCGGTGCGTTCCCGGATCGTTCGACCGCGCAGTTCGGCCACGCCCCACTCGGTGACGATCTTGTCGACGGTGTTCTTCGGCGTCGTGACCACATCGCCGGCCGGCAGTTGCGGCACGATCCGGCTGCGACCGTTGGACGTGACCGAGTGGAGGACGACGAAGCCCTGACCGCCGTCGGAGTACATCGCTCCCCTGGCGAAGTCGTTCTGGCCGCCCGACGACGAGTAGTACCGGCCGTCGATCGTCTCGGACGCACACTGGCCGAGGAAGTCGACGGTCAAGGTGGCGTTGATCGACACGAAGTCGGTTTCCTGGGCGATGATCCGCGGGTCGTTGACGTAGCGGACTGCGTGCAATTCGACGGCGGTGTTCTCATGCAGGAAGTCGTGCAGCCGCTCGGTGCCGAGCGCGAACGTGGCGACGGTCTTGGTTCGGTTGAGGCGCTTCTTCGTCCCGTTGACGACGCCGGCCTCCATCAGATCGACCACACCGTCGGACAGCAGCTCGGTGTGCACACCGAGGTCGCGATGACCGGACAGCTCGGCCATGATCGCGTTCGGGATCGCTCCGATCCCGGTCTGGATGGTCGAGCCGTCGTGGATCCGCTCGGCGACGTGCGCGGCGATGCGCTTGTCGAGCTCGTCGGGTTCGACCGGATCGACCGAGACGAGCGGGCGATCGCTTCGGCACCACCCCTCGACCTGGCTGACGTGGACCTGGTTGCGGCCGAACGTCCTCGGCATCGCGTCGGTCACCTCGAGGAAGAATCGGGCGCGACCGATGAAGCTCGCCACGTAGTCGGCGCTCACGCCGAGCGAGAAGTAGCCGTGTCGATCGGGCGGTGACGCCGCAGCGATGACCAGCGGATCCTCCACTCTGGTGCGCATCAGCTGGTACACCTCGGAGAAGTGCGCGGGTACCAGCGCGACGTGCCCCTCGCGGAATTGCGGCCGGGTCACATGCGACAAGAAGTAGGCGACGTGCTTGAGCCGGGTGTCGTACTCGCCGCGCAGGTAGGGGCGGTCGTGGATGGCGTGCATCTGGTGCACGCGGATCTGGTCGACGTCGCCGGCTGCAGCCGCTGCTTCGATCGCGTCCATCACGGCCGTCGGCTCCCCGTTGGCGAGCGGGACGATCAGCTGCGTGCCGTCGGAGATGTGGGCGAGGACGTCGGCCGGGCGGTCCGGCGCCTCCATCACGGGCGTGTCGGACTGCACTCTCTTCTCCTGGGCCACGACTCGAATCGTACGGCCCAGCGAGCGCCACCCCCAGGGCCGGAGGTCATGAGGATGACGTCGATCAGGACGGCCATGAGGATGACCTCGACGAGGACGGCCGTGAGGATGACGTCGACCAGGCTGGTCATCAGGATGATGCTCCTGTCGGCCAACCGGGGACGCCGTCGTCGAGCTGAACGCCGGCCGAGTTCAAGAAGCCGGAGACGAGTCGGTAGAAGCCGGCAACGATGAGCAGTTCGACCAGTTCGGCGTCGTTCCACCGCGCCACCAGCGCCGACCACGTCGCGTCGCTGACGCAGTCGTCGGTGTGGAGATCGTCCGCGAGCGCGATGAGCGCACGGTCGTGCGCCGACCAGTCGTGGCCGGACGGATCAGCGGTCAACGCGGTGATCTCGTCGTCGGTGAGCCCACACCGTCGACCGATCACGGTGTGCTGGCCGAACTCGTACTCCGCCCGAGCGTTGGCGCCGACCCGGAGGATCACGAGCTCGCGTTCGCGCTCGGGCAGCAGTCCCTTGTTGAGGATGAACCCGCCGAGCAGGTTGAACCGCTTCAGCAGCTTGGGGTGGCGACCGAGGACGCCGAAGATGTTGAGCGGCGTGCCGTCGTGGGTCAACGCACCGGCGAGGATCTCGGCCAGCTCGCCCTCGGCCCCCGCAAGGTCGACCGGTTCGATCCGCCGCTGTTCGGGGCGATCGCTCACGGCACCGAGACGATCGTGACGCTGCCGGTCGACCCGTCGATCTCGATCGTGGCACCGTCGGGAATCCGGTCGGTCGCATCGTGCACCGACACCGCACACGGGATGCCGAGCTCGCGGCTGACGATGGCGGCGTGGCTGGCGACCGCGCCCACGTTGACCACCACGCCCTCGGCGGCGAGGAACAGCGGCACCCACGACGGATCGGTGGTCGGTGCGATCATGATGTCACCGGGGCCGACGGCGCTCGCGTCTGCCGGATCGAGCACGATCCGAGCAGTGCCGCGCACGACACCGGGCGAGCCGGCGGTCCCCTGCAGGATCTGACCCTCCGTCGCGACGGTCGCACCACTTGCGCCGCGGACCTCCCACTCCCCGATCGGCGGCGCGGGACGGTCGCGTCCGACGATGTACGGCGGGACGAGCGTCCGAAGGTGGTCGAGGCCCGCACGACGCGACGCCACGATGTCGCCGAACGACGCCGGGTCGGCGAGGAAGGCGTCGAGCTCGTCGTCGAGCAGCATGAACACGTTGTCGGCCCGCGCGAGCGCGCCGTCGGCGACCATCCGGTGCCCCAGTTCGAGTAGTGCCAGCTTGGCTTCGTGCAACAGCTTAATGCAGGCGTTCTTTCCCTTCTCGCGCATCGCGAAGAACAGCGCCGACGACGCGATGCCGGCCTTCAGTCCGCCGTGGGCCTCGGCATCGCCTTCCACCATCGCCAGCAGCTCGGCGGTCAACGCCTCACGCTCGGCCCGGCCGCGCTCGTTGGCAGCGGTCGGCGCCTTCGAGTCGTCCTGATGTCGCATCCGCTCGATCATCCCGAGCGCGAGCGACGGTCGGGTGGTCCACGACGGCGCGCCGAGATCCCACTCGTTCGGCCCGCGGTGGCCGTGGTCGGCGATCAGCTGCTCCCACGCGGCGTTGAACGCTGCAGCGTCCGGCTCGTCCGACCCGGCGAGCCGGTCGAGCAGCCCGTCGACGCCGTCGTCGAACGCCGACATCAGCGACGGCGACTCGCGCACGAGCCGGGACAGCTCCCACATCGCCAGCGACGACTCGGCCGACTCCACCCCGCCGACCGCGGTCATCACCTTGACGGCGTCGGCGTCGCGGCCGATCGCGGCGCAGATCGCCTGCACCGCCCCGGGGCCCAGTGACGCTGCGAGCGCGGACTGGCAGTAGGCGAGCCAGGCGTCGACCAACGTGGGGCCCGCCATGGCTCGCGCGCGAGCGACGAGTTCCTCGTTGGTCACCGACGATAGATCGGGTCGCGCCGCGACGGCAGCCGAGGCCATCGCCGACGCCTCCTCCTGGACCGGGAACGAGTCGGTGCTCATGACCCAGCCCATGGTCTCGGCGAGTTTGGCGCTCTGCGCCTCGTTCTCGTCGGCCGGGTTCGGCTCATACGGCGGCACGCCCGGGTGGTCGCCGAAGTACGCCTGGTCGATCGCCTCCGGGCTCGCGCCAGGCATGCGGACGCCCATCACACGAGGGAGCGAGAGCTGGTTGTAGAAGTAGCCGCCCCAGTTGCCGAACACCTCGGGCGGATCGACCGCGAACTCGTCGGCTTCCAGCACACCGAACTCGATGAAGCCCTGGGCAACACCGGGGATGCAGCCCTGCATCCAGCCGAGGCTCCAACCGAGGGGCGTGAACGGCTCCGGGCCGACCTCGTCGGCGTTGGCACGCGTGTAGTACGGAAACCGCTCGCTGATCTCGGTGTCGTTGATCCAACAGTCCCCGATGTCGACGCCTGACTCGGCCATCTCGGCCCCCTTCGTTCGTGGTCGATGACTCGGGCGAAACTATTCCGATGCCCCACGACACCGACGAGCCGGACCGGACGGGACAGCGTGCCGGCGACGAGTCGTACGTCGACAGCTACGAGGACGTCTCCCGCTTCACGTTGTCCGGCGATCGGGAGTCGGCCCTGCTCGATCGGCAGACCGAGTGCACGTTCATGTGGACGACGAGCGCCGGCGATCCGGTCGGCGTGGTGATGAACTTCGTCCATCACGACGACGCGTTCTGGGTGACCTGCACGCGTCGACGCAAGCGGGTGGCGGCGATCGAGGCACGGCCGCGAGTCGCGGTCGCCGTCAGCAGCCGCGGCACCGACATCGGCGTCAGCCAGGCAGTGACGTACAAGGGTGCCGCCACCGTACTCGACGACCGCGAGACACTCGACTGGATGTACCGAGCGCTGGCAGCAAAGGTCCGGCCGGGCGACCCGGCTGCGCAGGACGCGTTCGTCGCCCACCTCGACACGCCGGGTCGGGTCGTCGTCCGCATCGATCCCGACACACGCATCGGGTTCGACGCCGAGGCGATGTTCGCCGACTCGCCAGCCGGCCCGAGCCGCACCCAGGTCTGAGCTGCGTCGCCGCTCAGCGCTCGTGGTCGCTGGTGAGTCGTTCGCCGGTCGCCTCGGCTGCCACGATGTCGCGATGAGCGACACACCGGATGGATCTGACGCCGCTGACGATGCCGGAGCGATCGTCACTGCGTTCTGCGACGCGTGGACGAGGGGCGACGCCGACGCGGTGATGGCTGCGTTCCAGCCCGATGCGACGTATCACAACATCCCGTGGGAGCCGCTCGTCGGTGTCGACGCGATCGACGGGTTCGTGCGGCCGTTCCTCGAGACGTCGACGATCGGGTTCGAGATCCTGCACCAGGTGGTCGACGGCGACCTCGTGATGAACGAGCGTATCGACACGCTCGATCTGGGCGAGGGGCCGAAGTCGATCCCGGTGATGGGGGTCTTCGAGCTGCGCGATGGCAAGATCGCCGCCTGGCGTGACTACTTCGACGTGAAGATGTTCACCGGCTGATGATCGATCTCAGCGGCAAGACGTTCCTCGTCACCGGGGGCAACGGCGGCATCGGACTCGGGATGGGCGAGGGCATCGTGCTCGCCGGCGGTTCGGTGGTCATCTGGGGCCGGAACGAGGAGAAGAACGCGGCGGCGGTCGACGCACTCGAGCAACTCGGGGGCCGGGCTGCAGCGATGGTCTGCGACGTCGCCGACGAGGCCCAGGTCGTCGAGTGCATGGCCGCGACCGTCGGCGCGTTCGGTCGACTCGACGGCGTGTTCGCCAACGCGGGTCGGTCCGGAACCGGCACCCCGTTCCTCGACCTACCGCTCGCCGAGTGGCGGGCGGTGATGGAGACGAACCTCGATGGTGTCTTCCTGACGTTGCGCGAAGGGGCCAAGGTGCTGGTGGAGCAGGGGGAGGGTGGCAGCCTGGTGGCAGTCTCGTCGACGTCGGCGATCCACGGGGCGGCCGGCAACGAGGCGTACGGCACCGCCAAGACCGCACTCAACGGCCTGGTCCGAGCGCTGGCCGTCGGCCTCGCCCGGCATCGGATCCGCGTCAACTCGCTGTTGCCCGGCTGGACGATCACCGAGCTCGCATCCGGTGGCTACGAGAACGATCGGTTCCGCGAGGCGACGGTGAAACGAACCCCGGTCCGACGCTGGGCCGAACCGGCGGAGTTCCGCGAGGTCGGTGCGTTCCTCGCCGACCCGAGCCAGACGTACCACACCGGCCAAGAAGTCTGCGTCGACGGCGGCTACACCGTCTTCTGAGCACCGACGCATCCCGCGACCGCGGGCCACGCCGGTCGATATCGAGCAGTTTCATCACGCTGCAATGCCGGTTCTGTGCGGGCCGGAAGCGCTACGAAGTTGCGCAACACCGGACGGGGGACCCCTGGCGATTCAGAAGCCAGCGGGCGAACAGTGTCGCCGTGACGGTTTCTACGACGGCGAGGGGGAGCGCGATCGCCGGCAACGCCCAAGAGCTGATCTGCATGTTTGCGACTCCGACCCACAAGATGACGAAGCACATGAACCATGCCATGGTTCCCGATGCGATGGCGGATCGCACTGTCGAACCGAAGCAGTTCGCCAGAAGCCAGTACAGCATCACGAGCACGGTCGACAGCAGTGTGCCCCAGAGGCCCCAGATCGAGAAGATGACGAGGTCGATACGGCCGACTCCGTCGATCGACGTCGCCAACTCGGACTCGAGGCGGGGCCGCACGACTACGAGATAGCGGACGAGCTCAGAGAGTTGGACGTACAGATTCACGAGGAGAATCGTGCGCACGAGACGCGCGATCGGGACGTTCGTCGTGGTCGGGAGCTGTTCGGGCTGCATGTGGGCGGTCATGGGGACTGGCTGATCGACGGCGAGTTCTCGATCGCCATGCGGAGCGTCGCTCCGAGGTCACCCGGCGCGACCTCATCGACGGTCGAACGCATCAGCGCAGTGATCCGCTGCATCTTGTCGATGTCGGCCATCGCCTTCTCGATCGGTCCGCCCGACGGATCCGGCGATGGTCGGATCCGGCCGAGTTCGACTGCCCGGTCGACACGCCGCTCGCATCGACACGTCGCTTCGTCGTTCACGAGACCGCAATGGGCCGTCATGAACCCACGGACCTTCGACCTGGCCCGTGCCAGGCGCTGGCGAAACCTCACAACGTCGATCTGCAGGACCGCCGCCGCGGTGGGGCCCGGAAGGTCCAACACATCGCCGAGCAAGTAGGCCACACGAGCGTTCCGGTCGAGGCATTGCAGCATCGCCCTGGTGCAGTTGCGCATAACCTCAGTCGCGAGAACCTCGAGTTCCGGCTGGTAGTGGGGCGACGGGTCGGCGAGGCCATCGAGAAGGTCGTCTCCGAGCGCCGAAAACGTCAGCGCCTCGAAGGGTGTTCGGCGCCGATCCAGGAGGTGGTTGGTTGCGACCCTGAAGTACCAGGTGCGGAACGCGCTGCGTCCGGCGAACGACTCGAGCTTGGTGACGATCTTCGTGAGGATCTCCTGGGTGGCGTCCTCGGCCTCGGCTTCGTCCCAAACCATCCGAAGCGCAAGCCGGTACACGTCGTTGCGGATCGACACGACGAGTTCCTCCAGGGCTGCCGAATCCCCGCCGATTGCGCTCTCACACAGTCGCCGCAGTACCTCGTCGTCCGGTCGCTTCTGGTCCATCACATCCCATTAGACGCCCACGGACTCGGAGTGTGACAGCACGCAACCGAAATCGGACGCAACCGTGCGCCCGCTGGTCCGTGTTCGGAGGCGTGGTCCTCATGACCGAGACCGCTCACCGCCTCCCGAGAAGCGAACGGTCCGAACACCCAGATCGACATCTGCACCCAGGCCTCCACACCCGCCCAGTTCGGCACCGATGCGCTCGCCGATGTGCGCTGTACTGCTGTGTCAGGCAGTCGGCGTCGATCGCGGTCGGCGATCGCCATCGGCCGTGCCGGTCGCCGCGTCAGCCTGAGCGGTCTCGTTGATGGGCGTTGCCGGAGGGCGCGAGCGGTGCGAGCTGCGTTGCGTCATGTCTGGGTCGCGCCGAGTGGATGTTTATTGATCGATGGTGAGGTCTCGGTCTTCGAGTTCCCATGCGTGGTCGAGCATGTGCCAGGCGCAGCGTCTCATCAGGAACTGAAGGGCCCATGAACGCGCCGGTTCGCCACGAAGGTGATGGTCGCGGATTGCATCGCAGAAGGCGTTGCGGTAGGCGGGCAGGGCGTCGGGATCGTCACGTGTTTCGAGCGGTACCTTGAGTCCGACCTTCGGGGCGAACTCGTCGATCTCTGCGCCGTTCACGTGCCGAATGATCCGGTCCTTGTCGCGACCTCCGCCTCGCGGCCCTTTGCGGAGTTCGGCTGACACACGGTTCGCCGCGTCGTCGAGCGTGCTCCACGAAGCTCGAAGCAGCGCGAGCTTGCGCTCGAACTCATCGTCGGTCATTGCTGCTGATTCCGGCGACGCTGTTCGGCCTGAGACGCCGTAGTAGTCGGTCATACCGATGCCTTCGACCTGTTCGACCACGTCGAGATCACCGAGACGTCTGAACTCGTCGCCATAGCCGGCACGGTCAGCAACCAGTGCGTAGCGGTCTCGATAGTCCTCGAGCACAGCAACGGCGTCGCCACCCAACTTCGTCGAGCGATCCCACCCGGGCCAGTCGAATGCGCTCGCCACGACCCGCTTCTTCTTGCCGTGCTCCAACATCACGCGAACCGGCGTCGCCATGATCCCACCGTACTGTCGACTCTCGCCCGCAGCAGGCAGGGCGCTTGGGCACGCTCGGCCATCTGGGCTGAGGCATGCCTGGCCAGGGTGGGGCTCGCTCAGTGCGACACCACGCGGGTACCGCACGTCGAGTGTGCGGATGCCCGCTCTCTGTTGCGCGGGGCCTCCAGACGGTGTGACACCGTGCGAAGAGGCCGGATCTCGTCCGCGAGATCCAGCTCGAGGCTGTCGAAACGCCGACCGCAATCCACACCTCGCAGTCCGCGAAGCTCAGGCTCGATGACGGCGGCCGTTCGAGACGCGTACGACGCGAACGCAGAGCTGTACGCATCGCTGTTCCTCGATGAGCTCGAACGTGACCAACGTTCGAGGCAATGGCTGGCCGAGTTCGCCGAGCTCGCAGCCACGCGCATGGGACCCGTCGCCGACCTCGGGTGCGGGCCGGGCAGCGTGGTCCACCACCTGGACCGACTCGGACTGGACGCGATCGGCATCGATCTCTCCCCCGGTCAGATCGATCAGGCTCGCACCGCGTACCCCGATCTCCGATTCGACGTCGGTGACATGACAGCGCTCGAACTCGCCGACGACTCACTCGGCGGGATCGTGTCGAGGCACTCGGTGATCCATCTTCCACCGTCCGACTTGCCGACCGTGTTCGACGAGTGGATGCGAGTTCTCGAACCCGGGGCACCGATCTTCGTGTCGTTCTTCGGTTCCAGGTCGGTCTCGGCACACGGCACGCCGTTCGGCCACCGGGTGATCACGGCCTACGAGCTCGCTCCAGCCGTGGTGGCGGAACAGCTCCAGGCCTCGGGCTTCGCCGGGGTCGAGGTGGACACGACGGCCATCCCCGACGGTGGTCGACCGTTCGACCACGCGATCGTCCTCGCCGCCGCACCAGTCGCGTGATGTGGACCCGTCGGACGACACCGATGTTGGCCCCCACCCGCATCGAGCGAACCGTGGATGCCCGAGTGAGCAGGAGTTGCGCAGATCAGGTGGTCGGGCCGATGCGCTCCGGTCAGCTCGGCCGGCCGATGCGGCCCCGAACGCGTGCCCAGGCGCCGCGCGGGTCACGTGCGGCTCGGCGCAAACGCGCCGCCGGACGGTTGAGGCTCGCCAGTTGCGCTCGATGCGCGTCGTCGATCATCTCGTCGGCGGGATAGCCGTAGATGTCGTCGAACGCCGGTCGACCCGTCATCCGCCTCGTCGGTCGTTCGCGGCTGATCTTGTCGAGCACGACGATCGAGTCGTACACGTGGATGCCACCGAGTGTCCCGGTCCACGCCGACGACGTGTCGACCGTGCCGTGCATGTCGTCGGCACCATCCGCGTGCCAGAACCCGTGGAGCTCGTCGATCAGCCGACGGGTCTCGCCGATGAATGTGTCGTCCCGCCCGAGGCCGCCCTCGTATCGCTCGATGTAGCTGGTGTGGACGTCCTCCACCAGGTACACGCCGCCCTCGGCCACCGCGTCCCAGAGTGCGTGGAGACTCGCGCGTTGATCGGCGTACCAGTGGCTGCCGTCGTCGATCACGATGTCGAACGGTCCGTACCGCTCGACCAGCGACGCCAGGAACTCGGGGTCCGACTGACTACCCACGTGAACGTGCGCACCGCCTCCGTCGAGCTCGGCGACGCGCTCCTCGATGTCGATCCCGACGATCGTCGCACTCGCACCGAAGTACCACCGCCACATCTCCAGCGACCCGCCGTGGGAGATGCCCAGCTCGAGCAGACGCGGCGAGCGCCCACGGAAGCGACCGAAGTGCGCCTCGTACGCGTCGAAGTAGTGCGACCACTTGTCGATCAGCCGGCCGTCGTTGCGGTCGAAGTACCACTGCAGCCCGCGACGCCCGGCGGATGCACCGAGCGCCGACCGCAGTCGATCGATCGCGGTCACGCCGGCCCGAGTCGTTCGATGAAGTCGACCACTGCGGCATTGAACACGTCGTTCTTGTCCCCCGCCACCATGTGGCCCGCGCCAACCACGTCGACGAACTCGGCGTGCGGCACCAGCTCGAGGAACCGCATCGCCCCGGCCTCGGAGAGCAGGTCGCTCTGCCGACCGCGGACGAGCAGCGTCGGCACCGTGATGGATCGGGCGGCCTCCTCCATCCGGCGGGTCCGCTCCTCGAAGTCCATGCGGCGATAGTCGTCGGGACCGTCGTCGACCGGGCGCTTGTTCCACATGAACGCCGGATCCCAATGCCAGTACCAGCGGCCGTCCTCGCGGAGCCGGACGTTCTTGGTGAGGCCGTCGAGGTTCGTCGGCCGGGGGCGGTGCGGGTTGTAGGCGGCGATGGCGTCGGCGACCTCGTCGAGCGATCCGAACCCGGTCTCGATGTGCTCGTGCATGAAGTCGCGGATGCGGTCGACGCCGGCCGGCTCGATGTTGGGTGCGACGTCGACGAGGACGAGAGCAGCGGCAAGCGGGCCGGGGTGGAGCGCCTCGGCCATCATCGACGACGAGCCGCCGAGCGACGCACCGACGAGGATCGGGCGCGTGTCGTCCCGGGTGAAGTGTCGGGCCACCGCGGTGACGTCGCCCGGGAACACGCCCTCGGTGTAGTCGCCGCCCGGTGACCAGTCGCTGTCGCCGTGGCCGCGGAGGTCGATCGAGGCGACGCGGAACCCGACGCCGGCGAGGTCGCGCAGTGCCGTGCCCCACGAGTGACGCGTCTGACCGCCGCCGTGGAAGAGCAGGATCGGTCGACCGTCGGCAGGGCCGGCGACGTCCGCTGCGAGGGTCACGCCCTCGGCGACGTCGATCCGGACGGTCTCCACCGTCGAGGTCGCCGGCGTTGCGGAGGGACGAGGGTCGTTCATGCGGACGTCCCCGCGAGGACGTCCTTGGAGATGATCGTCTTCATGATCTCCGACGTCCCGCCGTAGATGCGGCAGACGCGGGCGTCGGCGTACGCGGGGCCGATCGGGTACTCGGTCGTGTAGCCGTAACCACCGAAGAGTTGGAGGCACTTGTCGATGCACCGCTGTTGCAGCTCGGTGCCCCACAGCTTCGCCTTCGCGCCGTCGGCAGCGGTCAGCTCCCCGTCGTTCAGCTTCATCACGCACTGGTCGATGAACGGCTGGGTCACGTCGAGTTCGGTGGCCACCTCGGCGAGTACGAACTTCGTGTTCTGGAACGAGGCGATCGGCTTGCCGAACGCCGTGCGCTCGTTGACGTAGTCGACGGTCCACTGCAGCGCGGCGCGCGCCGACGCCACGCCGTACAGGCCGAGCGACAGCCGCTCCTGGGCGAGATTGAAGCTCAGGTACTCGAACGCCCTCCCCTCCTCGCCGAGCAGGTTGGCGACCGGCACGCGGCAATCGTCGAAGAACAGTTCGGCGGTGTCCGCGGAGTGCTGGCCGATCTTGTCGAGGTTCCGGCCGCGCTCGAAGCCGGGCATACCGCGCTCGACGACGATCAGCGACATCGCCGAGGCACCGGCCTTCGGGTCGCCGGTCTTGGCCACGACGATCACCAGGTCGGAGTTGATGCCGTTGGTGATGAAGGTCTTGGCTCCGTTGATGACGAACTCGTCTCCGTCGCGCACCGCCGTGGTGGCGATGCCCTGGAGATCGGAGCCGGTACCCGGCTCGGTCATGGCGATCGCCGTGATCAATTCACCGGACGCGATACCCGGCAGCCACCGCTCACGCTGCTCCTCGGTGCAGTACTCGATGAAGTACGGCGTGGTGATGTCGTTGTGCAACATCATCCCGAGCGCTCCCCCGCCGAGCCCGGCCCGAGCGCACTCCTCGTTGAGGACGGCATTGAACCGGAAGTCGGCGATGCCACCGCCACCGTGTTCCTCGGGGATCGCCATACCGATGAAACCGTGTTTGCCGGCCTCGACGTACACGCCTCGATCCATGATCCCCGCTCGTTCCCAGTCCGCAGCGTGGGGCTGCATCTCGGCCTCGACGAACGCCCGGAAGCTGTCGCGGAAGAGGTCGTGCTCGTCGCAGTAGATCGACATCGAACTATGTTCCCAGAGCCGAGCTGATCAGGCGAAAGGGGACGGCGATGCGAGTCACGGTGTTGGGGGCGGGTTCATGGGGGACGACGGTGGCGTCACTGGTGGCCGCTCACCACGAGACGCTGCTGTGGGCCCGGGACGCCGACGTGGCCGGCGAGATCAACGCCGAGCACACCCACTCGAAGTACCTCGCCGGCTTCGACCTCCCGGTCCAGCTTCGAGCAACCGACGACCTCCAGGAGGCGGCCGAGTGGGCACAGGTGCTGGTGATGGGCGTGCCGAGTCAGGCGTTCCGGTCGACGCTCGAGGAGATCAGGCCGTACCTGCATCCGTGGATCCCGGTCGTCAGCCTCACCAAGGGCCTCGAACACGAGTCGCTCCTGCGGATGACGCAGGTGATCGAGGACGTGCTGCCGGGTCATCCGCCCGCCGCGTTGACGGGGCCGAACCTCGCGAAGGAGATCATGGCCGGGCAGGCGGCGGCGAGCGTGATCGCCACCGACGACCTCGCGATCGCCGGCGAGCTCCAGCGCGTGTTCCGGCGCGGCGTGTTCCGCGTGTACACGAACCACGACGTCGTCGGGTGCGAACTCGGCGGTGCGCTGAAGAACGTGATCGCCATCTCCGCCGGAATGGCACAGGGCCTCGGCGTCGGCGACAACACCCGCTCGATGGTCATCTCCCGCGGACTCGCAGAGGTGACGCGGATCGGGACCGCGCTCGGCGGCGAGGCGCAGACGTTCGCCGGGCTGACCGGGCTCGGCGACCTCCTGGCGACGTGCATGAGCCCGCAGTCGCGCAATCGAACGGTCGGCGAACGGCTCGGTGCCGGGATGCACATCGACGAGGTGCTCGCCGGGATGAGCAACGTCGCCGAGGGTGTGAAGACCGCGCCGTCGGTGATGACGATCGGCGAGCGTCACGGGCTGGAGCTGCCGATCAGTACGCAGGTGCATCGGGTGTGTGCCGGCGAGATCGATGTCGCCGAGGCGTACCGCGGGCTGAAGCTGCGCCCCGGCCACGAATTCGACCCTGACTGAGCGGTCCGGTTCGCTCGATCGCTGCGTTGCCCGAACTCCTCGTTGCCCTGAGGCAACGTCGTCGTCGGGCGCCTTGCGCTCGAACGAACCGATCCCGCTCAGTTGTTCGGATGCCGTCGCGTCTGCTGCTTGGTTCGCGTCGGCGGACCACGTCCATACGGATGCGCCGCGCCGTGGGCTGCGCTGAGCCTCGACGGCGGATCGGCCGTAGGTTCCGACTCGATGATCATCTACGGGGTGTGCAATGCGTCGCCGGACTCGCTGGCGGTCGACTCGATCGTGACGACGCCCGAGCACGCCCGGGCGCGGGCGCGGCAGTTGTTGGACGACGGGGCGAATGCGTTTGATCTGGGCGGGCAGGGATCGACCGACTTCGCGGAGGTGGTCGACTGGACCGACGAGTGGGCGCGGGTCGAGCATGTGATTCCGGCGCTCGCCGAGTTCGGTGTGGACGTGTCGATCGACTCGTGGCGACCCGAGGTCGTACGCCGAGCACTCGACGCCGGTGCCACCGTCATCAACGCCGCCGACGGCATGCAGACCGACGAGATGTGGGAGGTCGCCGCCGACGCGAGGGTCCCGATCGTCCTCCCGTTCCTGTCCGGGGAGAATCCGCGCGAGATGGACCTCGTGACGGGCGACCCGGTGCAGGTCATGCTCGACTTCTTCACCGAGCGACTCGCCGTCGCCGACCGCTACGGGCTCCGATCGAGCTGCATCGTCGACCCCGGCACCGGCTTCGCTCCACCGAATTGGCCGTGGGAGCAGCGGTTCGTCTATCAGAAGGAGGTCTACTCCCGCCTCGACGAACTGCGCGTGTTCGGCCTCCCGATCTACATCGCGCTGCCGTGGAAGGAGACCGTGCAGCACGACGAGTTACTCGAGATCGCGCTGCGTCAGCGACCCGAGTACGGCCGAGCCCACTACCCCGCCAAGATCCGCGCGACGCAAGAGCACTGCGGCGTGGCCTGACCCGTCGGGCGTCGATCGGCGCGTGCGCGGTGCGTCTGCGTCGTCCCGAGGCTCGGGCTCGGTTGCTCGAAGCACGACCGATCGGCTGCGCTACCGTCAGCCGATGACTGGCCGCCGCGACCTCACGCTGCTCGAACGAACCAAGATCCAGGCCGAGGTGCTGGTACCGCTGATCAAGGCGCTGGAGTCCGAACTCGGCACCGAACCGGCTCACGCACTGGTCCGTCGCACGCTTGGCGCACGCGTGCGTGAGTCGGTCAGAGCCGCAACTCCTCCGGGAGGCGAGCGAGCGGCTGTCGAGTGGGCGCTCACGACCAGCAAGGCCGGCGATGCGCAGGAGCACGAACGACTGGACGGACTCGCCGGCGAGCTGAACCTCGACGTCACTCGTTGTGGCTTCGCCGACTTCTTCGCCGAGTTGGACGAGCCCGACCTCGGGTTCCTCCTCGTCTGCTCGCTCGACCACGACATCGTCGACGGCCTCGACGGCGTGACGCTCGACCGAACGCAGACGATCATGCAGGGCAGCGATCACTGCGACTTCCGGTTCAAGATCGACGAACGCAGCCCGTAGCCGTGGAGGACTCCGAACCGGCTGAAGCACCAACTCCATCACGGCTGTGACACCCCACGTTCATGATGGGGACCATGAAGTTGACCGGGGCGATCGAGCGGTTGGAGCACGCCGTTCGGGTGTGCGGTTCGCCCGACGCAGGTCCCGCCGAGCTGCGGTCGGCGCTCGCTGCCACGACCGAGGTCCAGAGCTTCATCGCAGCGCGTCGAGCTGAGCTCGGGACCGCGCTCGACGCACATCCGTCGGCGTTCCCCGAGGCTGCGATCGCCGACACATCGGGCTGCTCGCTCGGAGATGCCAGCCGGGAGACGGCCCGCTCCGAGCGCTCCACACCGCGACGGCCATGGCCGAGGCGCTGTCCGACGGCGAGATCACGACCGGCCATGTCGACGTGCTCACTCGTGCGGCGCGCAACCTGGACGACGCGGCCACCGCGGCACTGCTCCGCGACGACACGGCGCTCGCTGCGGCAGCGACGACGCAATCGATCGCGGAGTTCGATGCCTCGGTGAAGCGGAAGGTGAAGGCACTCGACCGGTCCGACGCCGAAGCGCGACTCGACCGCCAGCGACGCAACACGAGGCTGCGCTCGTGGACCGACGGCGACGGGATGTGGAATCTGACGGGTCGATTCGATCCCGACACTGGTCGGCGGTTGGCTCGGGCCATCGACGGTGTCCGCCGAGCGAGGAGCACTGACGAGTTGCCCGCGTCGGCGCCGAACGATCCGTTCGAACGGTCGCAGCATCTCGACGCGCTGGCGCTCGCTGAGCTGGTCCTCTCCGACGACGGTCGGACTGCGCAGCCAGGTCCTCCACTGGTCGTCGTCGATGCCACGCAAACCGACGGTGCGGGCAGGTCGGTCGTCGACTGGGGCGTACCGGTCGAGCTACCGCACTCGGTGCTCGCCGAGATCTTCGGTTCGCACGACCCCGACGTGGTGGTCGTCGCCAACGGAGTGGTGCTCCACGCTGCCGGGCGGCTCGACCTCGGGCGAACCAGTCGCCTCGCCAACCGTTCGCAACGCCGCGCGCTACGGGGGCTCTACGCAACATGTGCGATCCCCGGTTGCTCGGTCCACTACGACCGCTGCAAGCTGTACCACGTGGTGTGGTGGCGTCACGGCGGCCGAACGGACCTTGCGAACCTGGTGCCGGTCTGCCAGCACCATCACAGCCGAATTCACGACGACGGTTGGGCGATCGAACTCGGTCCCCGCCGTGAGCTGACGATCCGAATCCCCGATGGGCAGACACTCCGAACGGGCCCGCCAGGACGCAGCGCCGCGTAGCGCGGACGCCATCTCGATCTCGAAGCAGCCAGGTATCGCACCACGCCGGTGCCGGCGACATCGGCTCCGTCGCGCCGTCGGCGATCGCGGGGCGCCGCCTCAGGCGTAGCCGCGGTCGACGCTGGGGGCGTCCCAGGTGGTCAATCGGACGCGGTCGCCGACGGGGACGAGGTCGGTGCCGTCGGACTGGAACCAGCGACCTTCGAGGTTGTCGAGTCGCTTCCAGGGTTCGCGCTGATGACGTTCGAGTGCGTTGATGACGCCGCCATGACTCACGACGAGCACGGATCGGCCACCGAACGAGCCGGCGATGTCGACCAACGCGGCAACCGACCGTTCGACGACGGACGGATCGAGTTCGTAGCCGTCCGGGCGGCGGTCGTCGTCGAGATACCCCGGCCACCGATCGTCGATCTCGAAGCGGGTCAGTCCCTGCCACGGCCCTGCGTGCCGTTCGACGAGGCCGACATGACGGCGAACGTCGGCGACGCCGATCCCCTGGGCGAGCAGGTCGCCGGTGCGCGCCGCACGAGCGAGTGTCGATGTGACGACCGCCTCGAACGGACCGAGGCGCGAGAGAAGCTCGACCGCTGCTCGCGCCTGGTCCTCACCCCGCTCGGTCAGCGGCGGATCTGCCTGCCCCTGCCAGCGACGGACTGCGTTCCACGTCGACTCGCCGTGACGGACGAGGAGCAGATCGCAGACTCCGACGACGGCGCTCATGAAGCCCGACGGCGAAGCCCGGAACGCTCCAGCCCGGAACGCTCCAGCTCGGTTGGCTCCAGATCGGTCGACTCCAGCTCGGTCGACTCCCGCTGGGTTGGCGCCCGTTCGGAGCGTTGAGCCGCCGACCGGTGCAGGGATGCGACGGCGGGGCGTACGTCGAGGTTGAGCGGCACCTCGCTGTCGTCCGCGCGACGAAGCGTCGGGTCGTCGACACGGCCACGAACGACGCCGGCCCGGTCGAGCACGGTCGACGTCACCTCGGCCGCCTGCACCGACAGGCGGTGCAGATCGTGGTGTCGATGCAACCGGTGCCCGAGATCGACCTGACCGATCGCGTCGGCCCCGAACCGCTCGGCGATGTCGATCAGGAGCGCCATCTCGACGCCCCACCCCTGCACGAAGTCGAGCTGTTCCACGATGGTCCGCCGCACCGCGTACTCGCCCGAGAGCGGTTGAGCGAGCCCGGTCAACTCCGGGAAGAACCGCGACATCAGCGGGCGGGCCACCAACTCAGTGGTGCGTCCACCACCGCCCCGGTTCTCGGGCCGGTCGTAGATCGCCTTGACCATCCCGACGGTGTCGTCGGTGAACAGCGGAGCGACGAGCTTCATCACCCAGTCGGCTTCGAAGCTCGTCACGTCGCCGTCGCACCAGACGACGAGGTCGCCGTGCGACACGAGCAGGCTCGACCAGAGCGCGTTGCCCTTGCCGTGGCCGGTGCCGTGTTCGGCATGGACGTCGTCGATCGACACGACGCGAGCTCCGGCATGGGTGGCCACACGGGCGGTGTCGTCGGTGCTGCGATCGTCGAGCACGATCAGTTCATCGACGATCCCGGTGCGCTCGATCAGTTCGTCGCGGATCACCCGCACGAGCGGGCCGATCGTCGCCGCCTCGTCGCGACAGGGGATGCACACCGAGACGGTCCGGTCGCCCTTCGCGTCCAGGAGCCCCTCGATGTCGGCATCATCGAACCGATCCGGGGCACGGAACGTCCGCACACCGAGTTGCGCCGCCCTGGTCATCGCGTCTCCGGCTCGGGGTCGAGCAGCAGCGGACCGACGCGTCGGATACCGCCCGGCTCCACCTCGGCGTCCCAGCCCGGTGGGCACCGATCGGGGGCGATCTCGGCCAACGGTTCGAGAACGAACCGTCGCTCGGAGAACCGAGGGTGTGGGATCTCGAGCTCGTCGGAGGCCATGGTCAGATCGTCGAACTGGATGATGTCAACATCGAGCGTTCGCGGCCCCCAGCGGACGGTGCGCTGACGCATCGCCTCGGCCTCGATGCGCTGGCAGCGCCGCAGCAGTGCGAACGGATCGAGCGAGGTCTCCACCTCGACGACCATGTTCAGATAGGGACCCTGATCGTCCGGACCGCCGACCGGATCGGTCTCGTACACCTCGGACATCGCGGTGACCCTGCCGAGCCCCTCGACACCCATCCGGAGGAACCCGCGTCGGTCGCCCAGGTTCGATCCGAGTGCGACGTACACACGATGCACGGTGTGCGGCTCCACGTCGGCCTCGGCCCGCGTCCGGCGGACGCGCACTGCGGTGGTGCCCACGTCCTGTGGAAGCGGAGGTCGCAGCTTGGTGAGCGTCACCTCGACTGCTTCGATCCGATCGAACACGAGTACCTCGTCGGCGACGCGTGCCGCAAGCCGTTCGAGCAGTACGTCCTTCGACTCCTCGACCGCGGCGACGACGCGCTCGGTCACGAGCCCGTAGTGCACGGTGTCGCCCAGCTCGTCGGAGCGCCCCGCATCGTGGAGATCGACGTCGAGTGCGAGGTCGATCTGCAACGGCTGGGCGAGCTCACGCTCGTGGGAGAGGGCACCGACGATCGTCACGGCACGAATACCGCTGATGAGGATCTGATCGGACATGGACGCCTGCCTTTCGGGCCTGCTCGCATCGACGCTCCGGAGCTCGGGGAAGGGTGGAGGGCGAGACGGAGCCGGGGGATTCGTCGATCGTGGGCCCGCGATGAGTGTATGAGTGGGACTCTGTTTCAACCGTCGCGGAGACGTGTGCATTCCCGAACGATGATCGCGATCGACGAGACGAGCATCGTGGTCGACGCGTCGGCCCCGAAGCCGATTCCGCCGTCCGGCGGGCGGTGCGCCAAGATCGGGCCATGAGCGAGACCACCGACGCCACCGCCGACGCCCCTGCCGTGCTCACCGAGCGCCGTGGTCGGGTCCTCCTGATCACCCTCAACCGACCGGACGCGATGAACGCCATCAACGGTGCGCTCTCGACCGGCCTCGTCGCCGCCGTCGACGAGCTCGACTCTGACCCCGGCCTGACCGCCGGCGTCCTCACCGGTGCCGGCCGTGGCTTCTGTTCGGGCATGGACCTCAAGGCCTTCGCCCGCGGCGAGGACATCGGGCCGATGATGCAGTTCATCCGGGAGGGCTCGCAGAAGCCGCTGATCGGTGCG